>NZ_JBWKXQ010000028.1:0-79774 GCF_059423125.1 Variovorax sp. GW531-E2
CCCCCACCCGACCCACCGTCACCCCGCCGCGCGACCTCGGTCCGCTGACCGGATCGCTCGCGCATCCGAAAAGCCGCTGGGTGCCCGTGGGCTGGTCCGAACTGCCGGGCTTCAGCGAAGACCCGCTGCATGAGGCGTGGATCGCGCTGCTGGCCAACTGCGCACGCCCCAACGCCGCCTTCGCGCCGCTGTGCCGCGAGGTGCGCCAGCTCGCCATCGCCACGCCCGAGGAGCAGCGCCGCTGGATGACCGACCGGCTGCAGCCCTACCGCGTCGAATCGCTCGCGGGCCAGAGCGAAGGCAAGCTCACCAGCTACTACGAGCCCGTGTACGAGGCCTCGCGCGTGCCCTCGGCCGGCTTCAGCGTGCCGCTGTACCAGGCGCCCGACGGCCTCGTGCCCAAGCGCCCCTGGTTCACGCGCCAGGAGATCGAGACCCTGCCCGAGGCCCAGGCCGCGCTGCGCGGTCGCGAGATCGCCTGGATGGCCGACCCCATCGACGCGCTGATGCTGCACATCCAGGGCTCGGGCCGGCTGCGCATCACCGAGGCCAACGGCTACCAGCACACGGTGCGCGTGGCCTACGCGGCCACCAACGAGCAGCCCTATCGCAGCGTGCAGCAGTGGCTGATGAGCCAGGGCGTGGCCAAGGTCGGCAAGTGGCCCGACGACACCAAGGCCTGGGTGGCGCAGAACCCGCAGCGCGTGTCGCAGCTGCTGTGGAGCAACCCGCGCTATGTGTTCTTCCGCGAAGAGACCATGAGCGAGCTCGACGCCGCCTTCGGCCCGCGCGGCGCGCAGGGCGTGCCGCTGACGGCGGGGCGCTCCATCGCGGTCGACCGCGAGAGCATTCCCTACGGCACGCCGGTGTGGCTCGCATCGAACGGCCCGACCGCGCAGCTGCAGAAGCTCGTGGTGGCGCAGGACACTGGCAGCGCCATCCTGGGCGCCGTGCGCGCCGACTACTTCGCCGGCACCGGCGCCGAGGCCGGACGGCTGGCGGCGAGCGTGAACCAGCCGCTGCGGCTGTGGGCGCTGTGGCCGAGGCAACTGCCGGCGCCCTGAGGGGCGCAGCGTCCGCGCTGCAACGTGTGGCGCGGATGTGAAGGTTTTTTGACGAAATCTCGCCGCATTCCACCAACGGCCGAGCGTTTCACGCGCATGTCATGCGAAGTGCCTAACTTCGCGGGCTGGTTTCAATCCCAACCCACGAAAGATATTGCGCATGACCGCAAACACCCGCACGGACGCCCACGGCGTCGATCTCGACGATGTCGGCACCAACCCGACCGCGAACCCGTCCTTCACCGACCTGATCGCGTCGCGCCTGAGCCGCCGCCATCTGTTCGGGCTGGGCGTCGGCACCGCCGGCACCGCGCTGCTGCAGGCCTGCGGCGGCGGCAGCGGTGGCGGCTCCGCGTTCCCGATCCTTCCGCCCGCACCGGCTCCCGCGCCGGCGCCGGCTCCCGTCCCGGCCCCCTCGCCGATGAAGCTGGGCTTCAATGCCGTCGCGAAGAGCCTCGACGACGTGGTCACTGTGCCCGCCGGCTACACCGCCAGCGTGCTCTACCGCCTGGGCGATCCGATCGCCGCCGGCGTGGCCGCGTACAAGAACGACGGCACCGACGATCCGGTCACCTACGATCGTCGTGCCGGCGACCACCACGACGGCATGACCTTCTTCGGCATGAACGCGAGCAACAAGTGGGACGCGGCCAACCCTTCGCGCGGTCTGCTGGTGATGAACCATGAAGCCATCACGCCGCTGTTTCTGCATCCCAAGGGGCAGACCATCTCCGGTACCGCTGTGGCTGCGGTTCGCACCAGCACTGACGAAGTGCTGCGCGAGTTCTACCTGCACGGCGTGAGCGTGATCGAGGTCAACAAGAGCGGCAACGCCTGGAGCTACAAGCAGGATTCGAGCTTGAACCGCCGCGTCCACACGCTGACGGAAATGACCTTCTCGGGCCCGGCCGCCAAGACCGACTACCTGAAGACCAAGTACTCGACCGACGGCAGCAAGACCCGCGGCACGCTCAACAACTGCGCCAACGGCACCACGCCCTGGGGCACGTACCTGACCTGCGAAGAGAACTGGGCGGGCTACTTCCGCCGCATCACGGCCAACGACGATGCCAAGCGCAGCGTCAAGGAGCTGGCTTCCTTCAAGCGCTACGGTATCGGATCGAAAAACTCCAACGGTGTCGACACCGCGACGGGGCGTGAACTGTGGGCCACGCCGACGCCTGACACCAGCGATGACCTCTACGGCCGCTGGAACACCGAGGTCCTTGGCGCCTCCGCCGTCGCTGACTATCGCAACGGCCACAACACCTACGGCTGGGTGGTCGAGATCGATCCGTTCAACCCGACGAGCACGCCGAAGAAGCGCACCGCCCTCGGCCGCTTCGGCCACGAAGGCGCCTGCCTCGGCCCGGTCGTGGCCGGCAAGCCGCTGGTCTGGTACATGGGCGACGACTCGCGCAACGAGTACATCTACAAGTTCGTCTCTACCAAGAACTGGGACGCGGCCGACATCGGCGGCGGCATCGCCGCGGGCGACAAGTACATGGATGACGGCCGCCTCTACGTGGCCAAGTTCAACGCCGACGGCACGGGCGTGTGGCTCGAGTTGAAGCTCGGCGTGAACGGCATCACCTCCAGCAATTCGACCTACGCCTTCGCCGATGCCGCCGACGTCGTGACCAACGCCCGCCTGGCCGCCGACGCCGCGGGCGCGACCAAGATGGACCGCCCCGAGTGGGCCGCCGTCAATCCGAAGACCGGCGATGTCTACGTGACGCTGACCAACACCAATGCCAGCGCGCGCCCGATCGGCAGCACCGACGCGGCCAACCCTCGCTTCTACAACGACAAGAAGGGCGCGGCCGACCAGAAGGGCAACCCCAACGGTCACATCGTGCGCTTTGCGGACGACAACGCCGACCCGACCTCGCTGAGCTTCAAGTGGGACGTGTACCTCTTTGGCGCGCGCTCGACGGCCTCGGCCGACGTCAATCTCTCGCAGCTCACGGCCGACAACGACCTGTCCAGCCCCGATGGCATGTGGTTCAGCCAGGCCGCGCCCGGCCTGCTGTGGCTCGAGACCGACGACGGCGCCTACACCGACGTCACCAACTGCATGCTGCTGGCGGCTCTGCCTGGCAAGGTGGGCGACGGCGGCGCGAAGGCGATCACCAACGTCGACGGCGCCACCACCCGCACGCAGAACACCTTCGTGGGCAAGGCGCCCGGCACGGATGGTCTGCGCCGTTTTCTGGTCGGTCCGAAGGACTGCGAGATCACCGGCATCGCCGAATCGGGCGACGGTCGCGCGCTGTTCGTGAACATTCAGCACCCCGGTGAAGACACGAAAGATGTCGCGGTGCCGAACAGCCACTGGCCGGACGGCGGCACGTCCCGCCCGCGCTCGGCCACCGTGGTCATCACCAAGAACGACGGCGGCCTGATCGGCCTGTAAACGCCCTCAACCCCCTTCGGGAAACACCGTGGAGCCGGCTTCGCCGGGCCACAGGTGTTGCCCCCGGCGAGGGGGTTGGCGCAGCGACACGAAGTGCGCGAAGCCTGGGGGAGGACCTATTACAACGGCGCTGCTGGCAACGGCAGCGCCGTTTTGTATCTCACCTGCTTGAGCGCAAAGCTCGAGCGGATCTTCTCGATCCCCGGGATCGGCGTGAGCTGCTCCATGATGAAGCGCTCCAGCGCCGCCATGTCGGCCACGGCGATGCGGATCAGGTAGTCGCTGTCGCCGGTCATCAGGTAGCACTCCATCACCTCGTCGTGCTCGGCGATGCGCTGCTCGAAGTCGGCCAGCGACTGCTTGCTCTGCGTGGTCAGGCTGATCGAGATGAACACGTTGAGCCCCAGGCCCAGCGCCTTGGCGTTCGCGAGCGCCACGTAGCGGTCGATCACGCCGCTGGTCTCCAGCACCTTCACGCGCGCCAGGCAGGGCGAGGGCGACAGGTGCACGCGGCGCGCCAGTTCGACGTTCGACAGGGCGCCGTCGCGTTGCAGCTCGTCGAGAATGCGCAGGTCGATGGCATCGAGTTCCATGAAATTCCGCGAAGCTGTTGAATGACGGCATTTTATGCTTCTGAATAGCCATGAAATCAGAGGTGCCGGTAGCTAATTTTCCCCGAGGCGGCTTAAAGTGCTGGCATGAACGCCCCGATCTCCGCCGACCAGATGCGCGCCCTGTTGCTCGACACGCCGCCGTCGCACGACCCCGACCCCGAAGAGACCGCCGAATGGCGCGACGCCTTCCTGGCGCTGGCGCAGACGCAAGGTCCCCAGCGCGCGCGCCAGATGCTGGCCGAGCTGGCGCGCCTGGCGCGGCAGCAGCGCATCGGCTGGCAGCCCGAGCTGGCCACGCCGTACGTCAACACCATCGCCGCGGCCGACCAGCCGCCGTTCCCGGGTGACCTCGCGGTCGAGGAAAAGCTCGCCTCGCTCATGCGCTGGAACGCGCTCGCCATGGTGGCCAAGGCCAACCAGGCGTACGGCGAACTCGGCGGCCACATCGCCAGCTATGCGAGCGCGGCCGACCTGTTCGAAACCGGCTTCAACCACTTCTTCCATGCACGCAGCCCGGCGCACCGCGGCGACCTCGTGTTCTTCCAGCCGCACAGCGCACCCGGCGTGTATGCGCGGGCCTACCTCGAAGGCCGCCTGAGCGAAGAAGACCTGAACCACTACCGCCAGGAACTCACCGCGCCCGCCTTCACCGACGGCAGCGGCGCGCGCGGCCTGTGCAGCTACCCGCACCCGTACCTGATGCCGGACTTCTGGCAGTTCCCGACCGGCTCGATGGGCATCGGCCCGATCAGCTCGATCTACCACGCGCGCTTCATGCGCTACCTCACGCACCGCAACCTCTTGAACTGCGAAGGCCGCAAGGTCTGGGGCGTGTTCGGCGACGGCGAGATGGACGAGCCCGAATCGATGAGCGCCCTGACGCTCGCCGCGCGCGAAAAGCTCGACAACCTCGTGTGGGTCGTCAACTGCAACCTGCAGCGCCTCGATGGCCCGGTGCGTGGCAACGGCCGCATCATCGACGAGCTCGAGAAGCTCTTCGCCGGCGCCGGCTGGAACGTCGTCAAGCTCGTGTGGGGCAGCGACTGGGACGGCCTGTTCGCGCAGGACGTGAGCGGCGCGCTCGCGCGCGTGTTCGCGGAAACCGTCGACGGCCAGATGCAGACCTTCGCCGCGAAGGACGGCCGCTTCAACCGCGACAACTTCTTCGGCCAGAACCCCGAGCTCGCGCGCCTGGCCGAAGGCATGACCGACGAGCAGATCGACCGCTTGAAGCGCGGCGGCCACGACCTCGTGAAGATCCACGCCGCGTACGCCGCCGCAGCTGCGCACAAGGGCCAGCCCACCGTCATCCTGGCCCACACCAAGAAGGGCTACGGCATGGGCAGCGCCGCGCAGGGCAAGATGACCACGCACTCGCACAAGAAGATGGGCGACGTCGACCTCATCGAGTTCCGCGACCGCTTCAACCTGCCGCTCACCGACGCGCAGGCCACCGCGATGGACTTCTACCGCCCGGCCGAAGACAGCGCCGAGATGCGCTACCTGCGCCAGCACCGCGAAGCGCTCGGCGGCGCCATGCCGCGCCGCGAAACCGCCTGCGACGTCGTGCCCAAGCCCGACATCGCGGCCTACGCGCAGTTCGCCACGGCCGCCGCGGGCAAGGAGATGAGCACCACCATGGCCTTCGTGCGCATGCTGGGCAACCTCATGAAGGACAAGGCGCTCGGCCCGCGCATCGTGCCCATCGTGGCCGACGAGGCGCGCACCTTCGGCATGGCCAACCTGTTCAAGCAGGTCGGCATCTATTCGAGCGTGGGCCAGCGCTATGCGCCGGAAGACATCGGCTCGGTGCTGAGCTACCGCGAAGCGACCGACGGGCAGATTCTTGAAGAGGGCATCAGCGAAGCCGGCGCCATCGCGAGCTGGACGGCCGCGGCCACCAGCTACAGCGTGCACGGCCTGGCGATGCTGCCGTTCTACATCTACTACTCGATGTTCGGCTTCCAGCGCGTGGGCGACGCCATCTGGGCCGCGGCCGACCAGCGCGCACGCGGCTTCCTGCTGGGTGCCACGTCGGGCCGCACCACGCTCGGCGGCGAAGGCCTGCAGCACCAGGACGGCAGCAGCCACCTCGTGGCCGCGACCATTCCCAACTGCAAGGCCTACGACCCGGCCTTCGCGGGCGAGATGGCCGTCATCGTCGACGCGGGCATCCGCGAGATGATGGTCGAGCAGCAGGACGTGTTCTATTACGTCACGCTCATGAACGAGAACTACGCGCAGCCCGACCTGCCGGCCGGCGCCGAGGCCGACATCCTGCGCGGCTGCTACCGCTTCGGCACGTATGCGCCGGCATCGGGCAAGGCGAAGCAGAGCGTCACGCTGCTGGGCTCGGGCGCGATCCTCACCGAGGTCATCAAGGCGGCGCAGCAACTGGCCGACGAAGGCATCGCGGCCGAGGTGTTCAGCGTCACGAGCTGGAGCGAGCTGGCACGCGACGGCCAGGCCTGCGAGCAGCGCGCACTGGCCGGCGAGAAAGACGCCGGCACGCCCTTCGTCGCGCAGCAGCTCGGCAAGGGCAGCAACAAGGCCCCGATCGTCGCCGCCACCGACTACGTGCGCGCGCTGCCCGAGAGCGTGCGCGCCTTCCTGCCCGAAGGTCGCCGCTATCTCACGCTGGGCACCGACGGCTTCGGTCGCAGCGACACGCGCGCCGCGCTGCGCGGTTTCTTCGGCGTGGACGCAGCGAGCATCGCGCGGGCCGCGCGGCACGCGCTCGGGTAAAGGGCTTAGATGGACTGCTGGACTGGCCGAGGGGGCCAGTCCGCCGGTGCGTCGATGGTCTCGAGCGACTGCAACGCAAACGTTCGGCGCGGCGCGCGGTTTCGCAGCCGCGCCTCACGCACCTTGACTTGGGCACGCACGTGCCGATGCAGAGGAACAAGTCCGTCCTGGAGCGAGCGCTCCATCGCAGTGTGTGCCACGGTGCCGACGATCACACTTCGATCCGTGTGCAGGCGCAACTCGAAACGCGATGAATGCTCGGCCCAGCCGATGATTTCACCCTGAAATGTTTCGACTCGATCTTCGATCGTCATGGCCTCGGCGCGTTGTCGCGCTCGTTGTATGGCCTGCGTCGTCAGTTCGAAATCGCGCTCGCCCTCGACCACGCGAAGGCTGGCGCCTTCATCGTCGAGCAACTTGAAGAATTCTCTCAATGCCCCGAGTTGTCGGTTGTCGACATCGGCCGAGGCTTCATCGAACAGCGCATCGTCTGCGGCGGCCATGCGCGACAAGGTGTTGGCAACCTGATCGACCACCTCCTTGAGCACCACATCGCCAGAAGCGGGTTCGTTGCCTTCCAGAACGAAGCCAAATGATCCGCGCACGACGTCGGTGACCACCAATTGGGTGTCGTGGCTCATGGGGACCCGGCCGCGGGATGAAAGAGGGCCTGTCTCCACTGCGGCGTAACGCTGGCTGATCAGCTTCTGGAATTTTCCGACCGCCTGCGTGCCGAATGCGGCCTTGATCCCATGAGAGCCGACGACGGGTCGGCCACCAAAAAACAGGGCGACGCCAACGGGCGCCTGCACGCTGACGTTCGACAGTTCTGCCAGCTCTTTTTCGAGGCGCAAGACGCGTTGCCCGTATTGGCGTTCTGCGATCGGATCCTCATGGGTCCGGCCATCGGCCAGCAACTGCCGTGCTTGTGCCAGGTCTGCCTGCAGGAATTGCTTCTCAAGCTGAGCCAACATGGGGTTCTCCTTGGGGCATCAGGGAATCGAGCATCGGGCGCGCGATGACATCGTCAGAACTCAGCGGCAGTTGCAGCATGCCTTTCCACAGTGCATCGCCTCGACGATGGGAGTACAAGCCATACCAATAACGTGTTTGCTGTACCAGCCATTCAGGCGCCGTTGTGAGATTAACAATGTTGGTGTCGCAATGGAATTCATGTTTGCATCGGTCCAGATCGAACAGATCGGGCCGAGCATCCATCATTTGATTGATATCCGTCTTGCTCATTCCATGAGGAGGGTGAGCAAAGGTCACGACATCGATATCCCTTGGCGCTCGATCTTCGCGGGCTTCGATATCTTCGACGAAGCTGCCATCGAGCCACTGAAAGCCCTGTACGAAACCCAGCGCGTTCAACTCGGCCCGATAGCGTAGCAGTCCATCGAGTACGCGACACCGCTGCGGATTGATTGCGAACCGTTGCACCAATTCACCCGCCGCGACCGCATAGGGCGAGCTGTGCGGGCTTGTCATTCGTTCGCCAACAAAAGGCGGCAAGACGTGCGAGTGGTTGAAGTCGGGAATCACAGGGGGAGGATAGCGGTCATATACAACCTGTTGCTTGTCGCGCGCTGAAACTGCGCCTCGAAATGCGCCGAAATACATCCTCGCCGCCTCTTCGCAACAACCGGTGAACCATTCGTCCCTAAGTTAGAGTCGCAGGCCCCACCGCCTTCCCCCGCCCATGACCGCCCGCTTCCAGTCCCTTGCTCCCGCCGTCCGCCTGGCCGACCAGGTGGCGGAAGCGCTCGTGGCCGAGGTGCGCAGCGGGCGCTTGTCGGAAGGCGACCGGCTGCCCACCGAGACCGCGTTGGCCACCCAGTTCGGCGTGAGCCGCACGGTGGTGCGCGAGGCGGTGTCGCGACTCAAGTCGCTCGGGCTGGTCGATTCGCGACAGGGCAGCGGCGTGTACGTGCGCGCTGCCGGCGTGGAGCCGCTGCGCTTCGAGATGCCGCACGTGGCCTCGCGCGAAGCGGTGGTGCAGATGGTCGAGCTGCGCCGCGCGCTCGAGGCCGAGGTGGCCGCGCTCGCGGCCGAGCGCCGCACGCCCGAGGACATGCTGCGCATCCGCGACGCCATCGATGCGCTGCACGCGGCGGTGTCGATGGGCGGCAACGGGGCCGACGAGGACGTGCGCTTTCACCGCGCCATCGCCGAGGCCGCGCGCAACCCCTTCCTCATCGGCACGCTGCAGTACCTGCGGCAGTTCCTGCATGGCGCCACCCGCGTCACGCGCGCCAACGAGGCGCGCCGTGCCGACTTCGTGCGCGAAGTGGCGCAGGAACACGCGCGCATCGTCGAGGCGATCGACGCCGGCGACCCGCTGGCCGCGCGCGAAGCCGCCAAGGCGCACATGGACAACGCCATCCGCCGCATCGAGCAGGCCGACCCGGCCTTCTGGCAGCAGGAAGGCGCCCAGCTCGCCCGACCCTTGGTCGAAGGCTGGCCTGCGGGCAAGTAAGCCCACGCTCACAACTTTTTGGCAGGGGCAGAATGTGCGGGTTATCCCGTATCCGGGAGCTTGTCTTAAATTTGTATGATGACCTGACAAGTAAGGGGCGACCGCGCCGCAGGGTGACGGGACGGCCCCGTTTTTTCATCCAGCGGACTCCCTCCCAATGACTTCCACCCTCCAGGCCGGCGCGCCCCTCGCGGCTGACGCGCCCGACGCCGCGCTCGAAAAACGCGCCTACGCCAAGGTGTTCTGGCGCCTCGTGCCCTTCCTGATGCTGTGCTACGTGGTCGCGTACCTCGACCGCGTGAACGTCGGCTTCGCCAAGCTGCAGATGGGCGCGGACCTCGGCTTCAGCGAAACCGTGTTCGGCCTCGGTGCCGGCATCTTCTTCCTGGGCTACTTCCTGTTCGAAGTGCCCAGCAACCTGCTGCTCAATCGCGTGGGCGCGCGCGTGTGGATCGCGCGGATCATGATCACCTGGGGCCTGCTGTCGGCCTGCTTCGTGTTCGTGGAAACGCCGACCAGCTTCTACATCCTGCGCTTCCTGCTCGGCGTGGCCGAGGCGGGCTTCTACCCCGGCGTGATCCTGTACCTGACGCACTGGTACCCGTCGCACCGGCGCGCGCGGATCATCGCGGTGTTCATGTCGGCGATTCCCGTGGCGGGCATCTTCGGCAACCCGCTGTCGGGCTGGATCATGGACGCCTTCCATGGCGTGTCGTCGATGCACGGCTGGCAGTGGATGTTCATCATCGAAGCCATTCCCGCCGTGCTGGTGGGCGTGATGGTGCTGTTCTACCTGGACAACGGCATCAAGCACGCACGCTGGCTCTCGCCTGAAGAGAAGCAACTGCTGCAGCGCGAGGTCGACCGCGACCAGGCGCACGGCGCCAAGGGCCCGCACTCGGTGGGCGCGATGTTCCGCGACGCGCGCGTGTGGTGGATGGCGCTCATCTACTTCGCCTTCGTGATGGGCCAGTACGCGCTGACCTTCTGGCTGCCCACGCTGGTGAAGGCCACGGGCGTGCAGGGCAACTTCAACATCGGCCTGCTCAGCGCCATTCCGTTCCTGTGCGCGATCGTCGCGATGAACCTGTTCGGCCGCAGCGCCGACGCGCGCCGCGAACGCCGCTGGCACCTGATCATCCCCGCGATGATGGGCGCCGTGGGCTTCACGGTCGCGGCCTCGTACACGCAGAACACGGTCGTGTCGCTGACCTTCCTGTCGCTCGCGGCCGCCGGCGTGCTCACCTGCGCGCCGCTGTTCTGGTCGCTGCCCACCGCCTTCCTCTCGGGCACGGCGGCGGCCGCCGGCATTGCGGTCATCAACTCGGTGGGCAACCTCGCGGGCTTCGTGAGCCCGTACCTCATCGGCTACCTGAAGGATCTCACGGGCAGCACGCAGATCGGCATGTACGTGCTGGCCGGCGCGCTGGTGCTCGGTGCCATCGGCGTGTGGCTCACCCCGAAGCAACTGGTCAACCGTTGATCGAAGGACGCACGACATGACTTCTTCTTCCAGCAACACCCCCGTCGTCGGCCTCGTGGGCCTGGGCGCCATGGGCAGCGGCATGGCGCAATCGCTGCGCCGCGCGGGCCATGCGCCGCATGTGTTCGACGTGCGCCCCGGCGTCGCCGAAGCCTTCGCGCGCGACGGCGGCACGGCCTGCGACACGCTGGCCGCGCTCGGCGCGCAGTGCGACATCGTGGTCAGCGTGGTCGTCAATGCGGCGCAGACCGAGTCGGTGCTGTTCGGCGACGGCACCACGCCCGGCTGCGCGGCATCGATGAAGCCCGGCAGCCTGTTCGTGATGTGCTCCACCGTCGACCCGAACTGGTCGGTGGCGCTCGAAGCGCGCCTCGCTCAGCAGGGCATCCTGTACCTCGACGCACCGATCTCCGGCGGCGCCGCTAAGGCCGCGAGCGGCCAGATGACGATGATGACCGCCGGCACCCCCGCGGCGTATGAGAAGGCCGGCGCCATGCTCGACGCGATGGCCGCCAAGGTCTACCGCCTGGGCGATTCGGCCGGCGCGGGCAGCAAGGTGAAGGTCATCAACCAGCTGCTGGCCGGCGTGCACATCGCCGCCGCGGCCGAGGCCATGGCGCTGGGCCTGCGCGAGGGCGTGAACCCCGACGCGCTGTACGAGGTCATCACCCACAGCGCCGGCAACAGCTGGATGTTCGAGAACCGCATGGCCCACGTGCTGGCGGGCGACTACACGCCGCTGTCGGCCGTCGACATCTTCGTGAAGGACCTGGGCCTGGTGCTCGACGTGGCGCGCGCCAGCAAGTTTCCGCTGCCGCTGTCGTCCACCGCGCACCAGATGTTCATGCAGGCCTCCACGGCCGGCTTCGCGCGCGAAGATGACAGCGCGGTCATCAAGATCTTCCCGGGCATCGAGCTGCCCGTTGCGAAAGAATCGAAAAAATAACATCGAGCGACAGCGCTCCACCGACCCAGGAAAGACACACACCATGAACGTTCTCATCACCGGCGGCTGCGGCTTCCTCGGCGCCCGCCTCGCCCGCACCCTGCTCGCCGGCGGCCCGCTCGCACTGGCCGGCGGCGCGGCGAAAGACATCGCACGCATCACGCTCGCCGACCGCGTGCCGCCGCCCGCCGACCTCGCCGCCGACGCGCGCATCCAGTTCGTGCAGGGCGACCTGTACGAGCAAGCCGCCAGTGGCGCGCTGCCGCTGGCCGACACCGACGCCGTGTTCCACCTCGCCGCCGCCGTGAGCGGCGAGTGCGAGGCCGACTTCGACCTCGGCATGCGCAGCAACCTGGACACCACGCGCGCCCTGCTCGACGCCTGCCGCAGCGCGGGCCATGCGCCCGTGTTCGTGTTCTCCAGCTCCGTCGCCGTGTTCGGCGATTCGCCCGAGCAGCGCCTGCCCGCGGTGATCGAAGACACCACGCTGCCCACGCCGCAGAACAGCTACGGCATCCAGAAGTTCATCGGCGAGCAGCTGGTGGCCGACTACACGCGCAAGGGCTTCGTGCAGGGCCGCAACGTGCGGCTCATGACGGTGTCGGTGCGCCCGGGCCGCCCGAACGGCGCGGCCTCCAGCTTCCTGAGCGGCATGCTGCGCGAGCCGCTGGCCGGCGTGCGCGCACGCTGCCCCGTGGCCCCCGAAACGCCGGTCGCGCTGGCCTCGCCCGGCAACACCGTCGCCGGCATCGTGCGCGCGGCCACCGCCGGCGCCGCCGAATGGGGCGCGCGCACCGCGGTCAACCTGCCCGCGCTGACCACCACCGTGCGCGAGATGGCGCAGGCGCTCGAGCGCATCGCCGGCACCGAGGCCACCGCCCTCATCGACTGGGAACCCGACGCCGCCATCGCGAAGATCGTCACCAGCTGGCCCAGCCGCATCCACGCGGCGCGCGCCGAGGCGCTGGGCCTGAAGGCCGACGCCAGCTTCGACGCCATCCTGCGCGACTACGTGCGCGAGAACGCGCAGGCGGTCACGCTGGCGCTGAAGGGCTGAGCGATGGCGAAGCTCGTGCTCGGCTGCATCGCCGACGACTTCACCGGCGCCACCGACCTGGCCAACAACCTCGTGCGCGCCGGCATGCGCGTGGTGCAGACCATCGGCGTGCCCGCCGGCCCGCTCGATGCCGACGTGGATGCCGTGGTGGTCGCGCTCAAGTCGCGCACCATCGCGCCGGCCGAGGCCATCGCGCAGTCGCTCGATGCGCTGCGCTGGCTGCAGGCGCAGGGCGCGCAGCAGATCTACTTCAAGTACTGCTCCACCTTCGACAGCACGGCCCAAGGCAACATCGGCCCCGTGACCGAGGCGCTGATGGACGCGCTGCAATGCGACTTCACCATCGCCACGCCCGCCTTCCCCGACAACAAGCGCACCGTGTTCAAGGGCTACCTGTTCGCGGGCGACGTGCTGCTCAACGAGAGCGGCATGCAGAACCATCCGCTCACGCCGATGACCGACCCGAACCTCGTGCGCGTGCTGCAGGCGCAGTGCACGCGCAAGGTGGGGCTCATCGACCACGCGGTGGTCGCACGCGGCGCAGCGGCCATCGAAGAACGCATCGCGCAGCTGAAGGCCGAGGGCGTGTCGATCGCCATCGTCGACGCGGTGTCGAACGACGACCTGCTGCGCATGGGCCCGGCGCTCGCGAAGCTGCCGCTGCTCACGGCGGGCTCGGGCGTGGCCATCGGCCTGCCGGCCAACTTCGGCCTCGCGCCGTCGTCGCAGGCCAGCGCGCTGCCGAAGGCCGGCGGCAAGACCGCGGTGGTCTCGGGCAGCTGCTCGCTCGCCACCAACCGGCAGGTGCTCGACTTCATCCAGCGCGGCGGCGCGGCCATGGCCATCGACCCGCTGCGCATCGCGGCGGGCGTGGACGTGACGGCCGAAGTGCTGGCCTGGGCCGCACCGCTGATCGACCAAGGCCCCGTGCTCGTCTACTCGACCGCCGAAGCCGGCGCCGTGAAGTCGGTGCAGGGGCGGCTCGGCGTGGAAGAAGCCGGTGCGATGGTCGAACGCACCATCGCCGCCATTGCGCGCGGCCTGGTCGAGCGCGGCGTGCACCAGCTGGTGGTGGCCGGCGGCGAGACCTCGGGCGCCTGCGTGCAGGCGCTGGGCATCGCGCAGATGCAGATCGGTCCGCAGATCGACCCCGGCGTGCCGTGGTGCCATGCGCGCTGCGACGCGGCGCCCGAAGCGGGGCTGCACATCACGCTGAAGTCGGGCAACTTCGGCAGCGACGATTTCTTCACCAAAGCTTTTACAGTGCTCGCATGACCGAGAACGAAGCCCGCGACGAAATCTGCCGCGTCGGCCGCAGCCTGTTCGAGCGCGGCTACGTGCACGCCACGGCCGGCAACATCAGCGTGCGGCTGGACGACGGTTTTCTCATCACGCCGACCGACGCCTGCCTGGGCTTTCTCGACCCCGCGCGGCTTGCGCGGCTCGATGCGCAGGGCGTGCAGACCGGCGGCGACCGCGCCAGCAAGACCATCGCGCTGCACACGCGCATCTACGCCGCCGCGCGCGGCTTCGATGCGGGCACGGCCTGCGTGATCCACACGCACAGCACGCACTGCGTCGCCCTGACCCTGGGCAACCCGCAGGCCGAACTGCTGCCCGCGCTCACGCCCTACTTCGTGATGAAGGTCGGCCATGTGCCGGTCATCCCGTACCACCGCCCCGGTGCGCCCGAAGCGGCCGAACAGGTGGCACACACCATCGCGCGCTACGGCGCGGCCGGCACGCCGATCCGCGCGGCGATGCTCGCGCGCCTGGGCCCCAACGTCTGGCACGAGACGCCGGCCGCTGCGATGGCTGTGCTCGAAGAGCTGGAAGAAACCGCCCGCCTGCAGATGCTCACGCAGGCCACCCGGCCCGCACCGCTCACCCCCGACCAGATCGATGAACTGCGCCGCACTTTCGGTGCGCGCTGGTAGTACAAACACCCCATGCCCCAATTCGCCGCCAACCTCTCGATGCTCTATCCGGAGCTCGCATTTCTCGACCGCTTCGACGCCGCCGCGAAAGACGGCTTCCAGGCCGTCGAGTACCTCTTTCCCTACGACTTCAGCAAGGAAGACATCGTCGCGCGCCTGAAGCACAACGGCCTGCAGCAGGTGCTGTTCAACGGCCCGCCCGGCGACTGGGCCGGCGGCGAGCGCGGCCTGGCCTGCCTGCCGGGGCGCGAGGGCGAGTTCCGCGAAGGCATTGCCAAGGCCATCGACTACGCCGTGGCGCTCGACTGCCCGCGCATCCACGTCATGGCCGGCCTCGTGCCCGAAGGCCTCACGCGCGAGGCGGCAGAGGCCGTCTATGTCGGGAACCTGCGCTGGGCCGCGGCCGAGGCTGCGAAGGCCGGGCGTGACGTGCTGATCGAGCCGATCAACACGCGCGACATCCCGCGCTTCTTCCTCAACCGGCAGGACCACGCGCACCAGATCGTCGAGACCGTGGGCGCCGCCAACCTCAAGGTGCAGATGGACCTGTACCACTGCCAGATCGTCGAAGGCGACGTGGCGATGAAGCTGCGCCAGTACCTGCCGACCGGCCGCGTCGGCCACCTGCAGATCGCGGGCGTGCCCGAGCGCCACGAGCCCGATGTGGGCGAGCAGAACTACGACTACCTCTTCGGCGTGATCGACGAGGTTTCGGCGCAGTGTGGCTGGCAGGGCTGGGTCGGTTGCGAATACCGCCCGCGCCGCGGCATGGAGCCCGGCGGCACCTCGGCCGGCCTGGGCTGGCTGCGCGACTGGCGCCAGCGCGCATGACGACGACGCTCGAAGCGCTGCGCATTCCGGCGCCGCTGCGGGGCTTTGCTGCAGCGGGCGATGCGCAGGTCTTCGACGTCACGATCGACGGCGACAAGGTCGCGGCCATCGCGCCCAGCGCCTCGCAGACGCAAGCGCGCGGCACGCTGCTGAGCGCGCTCGTCGAGGCGCACGCGCACATCGACAAGAACTTCACCGTGCAGGACGTCGGCGCCGCGCAGGGCGACCTGTTCACCGCCATCGAACGCATGGGCCGTCACCGCGCGAGCTGGACCGGCGCCTCGCTGCGCCTGCGCATGGAGCGCGCGCTGCACGAGGCCTGGCGCGCCGGCACGCGCGCGCTGCGCACGCACCTGGACTGGGTCGAGCCCGAGCCGCCGGCCGCGCTGGCCGTGTTCGAGGCGCTGCGCGAGGAATGGGCCGGCCGCATCGAGCTGCAGTTCGTCGCGCTCGTGCCGCTCGACGTGTTCGCCGACCCCGCCGCCGGCGAGCGCATCGCGCGCGACGTGAAGCGCGCGGGCGGTTCGCTGGGCGCTTTCATCTACCGCAACGACGGCCTCTTCGCCAAGCTGGGCCGCGTGTTCGACCTCGCGCAGCAGCACGGGCTGGGGCTCGACTTCCATGTCGACGAAGGCCTGGACACCGACGCCAGCGGCCTGCGCAGCATCGCGCAGCTGGTGCGCGCGCGCGACTTCAAGGGCCGCGTGGTCTGCGGCCACGCCTGCTCGCTCTCGGTGCAGGACGACGCCGTGGCCGCAGAAACGCTCACCTTGTGCGCCGGCGCCGGGCTGCACCTCGTCGCGCTGCCGACCACCAACCTCTACCTGCAGGGCGCGTGGGACCGCACGCCCGTGGCGCGCGGCATCACGCGCATCCGTGAGGCGGCGGCGCACGGCCTGCGCGCCAGCCTGGCCACCGACAACGTGCAGGACGCCTTCTATCCCTACGGCAGCTACGACCTGCTTGAGACCTTCGGCCTGGGCGTGCAGATGGCGCACCTCGCGCCCGCCGCCGACTGGCTCGACACCATCACCGTGAACCCCGCCAAGGCGCTGGGCCTCGCGTGGGACGGCCGCATCGCGCCGGGCTGCCCGGCCGACCTGGTGGTGCTGGCCGCCACCGACGAACACGAACTCATCGGCCCGCGCGGACGGCAACGCACCGTCTACCGCGCAGGCCGGGCACTGGAGAACACACCATGAGCATGGGCAAGCCGATGGCCAACTATGCCGCCGCCAAGCGCGTCGGCGATTTCGTCTTCATGAGCGGCGTGGTCGCCGTCGACCCGGCCACGCGCCGCGCGGTGGCCGGCTACGACGCCATCCCGGAAGAAGCCCGCACCGCGCTGCAGGGCGTGGGCTATGCCACGGGCCAGATGTCGGTCGACATCTTCGAGGCGCCCATCGTGGCGCAGAGCTGGTTCGTGCTGGAGCGCATCCGCCAGATCGCCGCCGAGCACGGCGGCACCATGGAAGACGTGGTGAAGCTGGTGCAGTACTTCCGCCACCTGCCGCACTACGCCTTCTACAACCGCGTGCGCGGCCTGTTCTATCCGGGCGAGCCGCCGGTGAGCACGGTGGTCGAGGTGTCGCGCTTCCTGCCGGGCGACGAGGTGCTCGTCGAGGTGGAAGCCACCATGTACCTGCCGCAACGCGCGGCTACTTGACGCCCGCGCCCTTGAGCAGGAACTCCGTCACCTGCTCGATCAGGTAGCGCCGGTCCTTGTCGTCGCCCTGCTGCGCCGTGTTGCGGTAGTAGGCGGCTTGCGTGGCGTGGTCGGCGTAGAACTGCGTCACGGCCCAGATGTGGAACAGCACCAGCATCGGGTCGGCGGTGTCCATGAGGCCCTGGTTCATCCAGTTCTGGATCACGGCGGCGGCCTGGTCGGTGCGCTGCTTGCTCGTGTCCATCATGCTGTTGATGACGGGCGCGCCGCGCATCATCTCGGCGGTGAAGATGCGCGAACGCAGCGGATGTTCGAACGAGAACATCATCTTGCGCTGGATCAGGTCGCCCAGCACCTTGCGCGGGCCGAAGGCCTCGTCGCTGAAGCCGAACACCACGATCCAGTCGGTCAGGATGTCCTGCAGCACCTGGCGGTACAGCGCCTCCTTGCTCTCGATGTAGTAGTGCAGCTGCGCCTTCGACAGGCCCGCCTTGTCGGCGATGGCCTGGGTCGAGGCGCCGGCCAGCCCATCGCTGGCGAACACCTCGATGGCGGCCTGGTTGATGAGGCCCAGCACCTGCGTGTACTTGCGCGATCGCCCGCGCGTGGCGGGGGCTTCGCTGTCGGTGTCCGTCACGCTCACAGCTGCAGCACCAGGTCGGGGCCCTTGGCGCGCGAGCAGCACAGCGCCACCTTGGTGCGTCGTTCGGTGCCCGTGAGGCAGAAGTCGCGGTGCTCGGCGCCGTCGCCGTCGCCCTCGACCACGCAGGTGCCGCACAGGCCCTGCTGGCACGACACGGGGATGTCGATGCCCACTTCGTGCAGCGCGTCGACCGCGGTCTGGTCGGCCGCCACCGGCACCTCGATGCCACGCCGCGCCAGCTTCAGCGTGAAGGGCAGGCCGGTGGTGGCGGCGGCCGTGCCGGTGGGCGCGGCGAAGTACTCGGTGTGCAGCGCGTCCTCGGGCCAGTGCGCGGCGGCCTCGCGCACCGCCTGCATGAAGCCGCCGGGGCCGCACACGTACAGGTGCGTGTCGGGCGTGCGCTCGGCCAGCAGGGCGCGCAGGTCGATGCGTTGCGTCGCATCGCCCTGGTCCAGGTGCAGCTTCAGGTGCGGCGCCAGCGCGGGCGCGCGCAGCGCCTCGGCGAAGGCCAGGTGCTCCTCGCTGCGCGCGAACACGCACAGCGTGAAGTCGGCGCCGCGCGCGGCCAGCGCCTGCGCCATGGCCAGCAGCGGCGTCATGCCGATGCCGCCGGCCAGCAGCAGGTGGCGCCGGGCTTCGGCGCGCAGCGGAAAGGTGTTGCGCGGTGCGCTGATCGCAATGAGGTCGCCCTCGCGCACGCGCTCGTGCATCGAGGCCGAGCCGCCGCGGCTGGCGTGTTCGCGCTTCACGCCGATCACGTAGCCGCCGGTGCCCGAGGGCGCGCGCGCCAGCGAGTACTGGCGCGAGAAGCCGCCGGGCATGTGCACGTCGATGTGCGCGCCGGCCTCGTAGCCGGGCAGTGCGCGTCCCCACGGATGCGTCAGCTCGAAGGCCAGGATTTCCGGCGTCTGCCGCGAGATGCGTTCGACACGGACGGTCAGCGTGCGTTCGAGGCTCATGGTGTGTGTCTCCCTGCGTGTCTACTGGATGTTGTGCAGCGTGCGCGCCACGCGCGCGATGAAATGGGTGCGGTCGCTGTCGGTGACGGCGTTCATGTCGTGCAGCTGCAGCCACGTCACCTTGCAGCGCCACGCGAACAGCGCCCGCAGCGCGCGCGTGAACAGCCGCCGCCCCGGGTCGCCGATGGCCATCACGAACCAGCGCGGCGAGCCGCCGGTGGTCACCACCGTCAGCCGGCGGATGTGCCGCATGCCCGACTTCGCGAGCTGCCCCTTGCGCTCGGCGGGCAGGAAGGCCACGCCCGGCAGCCACACGCGCTCGAGCCAGCCCTTGAGCATGGACGGCGGTCCATGGAACCAGGTGGGGTAGACGAACACCAGGTGTTCGGCCCACAGCAGCGCTTCGACGTGGGGTTTCACGCGTTCGCGGATCAGTTCGGGGTTGTCGAGGTAGGCGATGCGCTCTTCGCGTGTCAGCGTCGGGTCGAAGCCCTCGGCGTACAGGTCGATGGCCTTGACGGGATGTCGCGGCGTGAGGGCCTCGAGGGCGGTGCGGTACAGCGCGTGGTTGAAGCTGTCAGGGTTCGGATGGCAGTGGACGACGAGCGTTTTCATGGTTCGGGCCGGTTCGCCTGTTCGGCGAGACGGGGTCAGAGCCCAGGGATAAAAGGCCGCGCGTGCCTTATGGCAACCCAGGCGCCGGCATCTGACCCCGGCGCAAGCCCCGCGCGACCCACGGGAAAAAACGAAGCGAATTACTTGCCGGTGAGCTTCTTGCGGATGTCGACGCCGACGCCCTTGTTGACGAACTGCGTGGTCGCGACCTTCGACAGGTCGATCTCGCCCGGCTTGTACAGGCCGGCCTTGACCATCTTGTCGTAGAAGTCCTTCACGCGTGCTTCGTCCATGGCGCCGATGCCCTTGGTGAGCGAGTCGCCGCTGTCGATGATGCCCATCTTCTTGATGAGGTCGATGGAGCCCTGCAGCGCGGCCGGCGTGGCGTCGGGGTTGGTCTTGGCGATGAGCTCGTTGGCGGCCTTGTTGTCGCCGTAGAGGTAGTTGTTCCAGCCGACGATCGAGGCCTCGATGAACTTGCGCACCGTCTCGGGCTTGGTCTTGATCAGGTCGGCGCGGGTCTCGATGGTGGTGGCGTAGGTCGAGAAGCCGTGGTCGGCCAGGAGGTGCACCACCGGGTCGAAGCCGGCCTGGGCCTTGATCGACAGCGGCTCCGAGATGGCGTAGCCCTGTTGAATGGATTTCTTGTCGGCCAGGAACGGGCCCACGTTGAAGGTGTAGGGCTTGAGCTGCGCGTCCTTGAAGCCGTGCTCCGACTTCATCCACTGCCAGAAGCTGAACTGGCCGTCCTTGCCGATGAAGGCCACGGGCGCCTTGGTCATGTCCTTGAAGGTGTCGTAGCCCTGGCCCGGGTGGGCGAACATGGCCTGCGGGTCTTTCTGGAAGATGGCGGCGACCACCACGGTGGGCACGCCGTTCTTCACGTTGTCGAAGGACTGCAGCAGGTTGCCGGTCATGAGGAAGTCGACCTTGCCGGCTGGCAGCATGGGCCGGTTGTTGACCATCGGGCCGCCCTGCATGATTTCCACGTCGAGCCCGTACTTCTTGTAGGTGCCGTCCACCAGCGCCTGGTAGAAGCCGCCGTGGCCGGCCTGCGCCTTCCAGTTGGTGGCGAACACCACTTTGTCCTGGGCCTGTGCGGCGAGGGCGGCGCCTGCGAGGGCCAGGCCGAAGGCCAGCGGCCGAAGAGAGAAAGCGGGGATGCGCATGGGGACGGACTCCTGTGGAGGTTGGGGTGGGGACGGAATGCGAAGGCTCGGTATTTTCAGCGCTCGACGGCCATGTCGGGCGTCCAGCCGCGCGTCTTGCCGGGGTTCATCAGGCCCATCGGGTCGCTGCGCTTCTTGAACTCGATCTGCTGCGTGTCGATGGTCTTCATGCCGCCGTCCTCGATGGTGAAGACGTGCGGGTTGAAGATCTGCGCGCCGCCCTGCGACTCGATCTCGCGCATCACCTCGTACTGGTGGGCCTCGCCCTTCCAGCGCACGAGCAGGATGCCGAAGGTGCCGCACTGGCCGTTGGCGCGCGCGAAGTCCTGGTGCTGCAGCACGTCGTCGCCGAAGATGGCCAGGTGGCGCTCGACCACGGCCGGGTCGAAGGGCTGGGCGTAGGCCACCTGCAGGTAGGTCCAGCTGCGGTCGGCCTTCAGCGCCTGCAGCGTCGTGTGGTTGAAGGCGCACTCGTAGGCCGGCGGCAGGCCCTCGGCCTGCAGCTCGGCCTCGGTGCCGGCCACCGACAGGGTGCCGCCGTGCGCCGCCGCGAGCGCGCGGAATTCGGCCATCGAGTCGGGCGAGACCATGGTGAACACCGCGTGCCGGTCGGGCGGAAAGCGATCGCCCATGGCCGTGTAGTAGGGCGAGAAGCGCGCCTCCACGGTCGACAGCAGGAAGATGTCCAGCGAGGGCGCCTGCGCGGCAATGCCGAAGTCGAGCGCGCCGCGGTAGGTGTCGAACAGCGCCGTGCAGTGCACCCAGTCGACCGCCGGGCTCAGCGCCACTTCCACGTCGAGGATCACGCCGTTGGTGCCGTAGGCATGGTGCACCTGCTGGATCTCGTCGCCGACCAGCTCGATGACGCGCGGCTCGCGCTCCACCGTCATCACGCGCGCGCGCAGCAGGTTGCCGGGGTCGCGCAGGATGCCGTGGCGGAACGACCCGATGCCACCGAAGCCGCCCGCGATGAAGCCGCCGATGCTGGCCACGTGCCAGGTCGAGGGCCACATGCGCAGCGCCTGCCCGGTCTCGCGCGCGGCCAGGTCGATGTCGTGCATGCGCGCACCGGCCTCGACGCGGATGCGGCCGTCGGCCAGGTCGAGCACGCGGCACATCTGCGTCACGTCGAGCACGAGCCCGCCTTCGAGCGGCACGCACTGGCCGTAGTTGCCGGTGCCGCCGGCGCGCACGGTGAGCGGCAGCTTCCACTTCGCGGCCACGGCCGCGGCCTGGCGCACGTCGTCCTCGGTGCTGACCTTGACCACGAGGTCGGCCACACAGCCCGCGAGCTGCGCCGTGAGGATCGGGCTGTACCAGTAGAAGTCCTTCGACAGCTGCTTGCGCTGGCTGGGCGTGGCGATCACGTTCAGGCCGCGCAGGTCGTCGTGCACGGCGTCCCAGTCGACGGTGGACAGCGGGGTTCTAGCGTTCACGGCGCATTTCGCTTTCATGCCAGTGGCCGAGCACGAGGCGCGACAGGGCGGCGAACACGATGAAGATCACGATGCCCAGCAACGACACCAGCAGCAGCGCCGCGAACATCATCGGGATCTCGGTGCGGAAGCTCGATTCGAGGATGCGCGAGGCCAGCCCCGTTTCCTTGCCCGCCGTGCCGGCCGTGAACTCGGCCACCACCGCGCCGATCAGGCTCAGGCCGCCGGCGATCTTCAGGCCCGCCATGAAGTACGGCAGCGCGCTGGGCGCCAGCAGGTAGCGGAAGGTCTGCCAGGGCGAGGCCTTGTACAGCTGGAACAGGTCGCGCAGGTTGCTGTCGGCGCTCTTCAGGCCGATGACGGTGTTCGACAGGATAGGGAAGAAGGCCACGATCCACGCGCACAGCAGCAGCGCCGCGGTGGTGCTCGACACGTAGATCAGGATCAGCGGCGCGATCGCGATGATCGGCGTCACCTGCAGGATCACGGCGATCGGGAACAGGCCGATTTCCACCCACTTGAACAGCGCGAACGCAATCGCCAGCAGCACGCCGCCGACGATGGCGGCGCCCAGCGCCAGCAGCGTGAGCTTCACCGTGAACCACAGCGCGCCCGAGAGCGACCCCCAGTTGTCGAACAGCGTGCGCAGGATGAGCGAGGGCGCGGGCAGGATGTAGTGCGGGATGTCGTTGGCGCGCACCATCCACTCCCACACCAGCAGCAGCGCCGCGACGATAACGACCGGCACGACGATGCGCAGCGTGGCCTCGCGCCGGCGCAGCTTGTCTTCGTGCGCGCGCAGCATCTCGGCGGACGGCGTGGCTTCGTTGGTGGTGTCGAGGGGCATCACGGTTTCAATGGTCGATGTCGAGGCCATGGAGCGCTCCGTGCAGAGATTGCGAAACAGCCGTGCAGTGCGCGTTGTAGCGGCTGGAGGTGCGGAAGGCCTCGCCGCGCGGGTAAGGCTCGTCGATGGCGATCTCGTCGATCACGCGGCCCGGGCGCGCCGCCATCACGACGATGCGGTTCGACAAATACACCGACTCGTACACGCTGTGCGTGACGAACACGATCGAGAAGCGGTGCTCGCGCCAGATGGCCAGGAGGTCGTTGTTGAGCTTGATGCGCGTCATTTCGTCGAGCGCGGCAAAGGGCTCGTCCATGAGCAGCAGGCGCGGGTGCGTGACCAGTGCGCGCGCGATCGACACGCGCATCTTCATGCCGCCCGAGAGCTCGCGCGGGTACACGTCGGCAAAGCGCGAGAGGCCGACCAGCTCCAGCACGTGCTGCACCACCGGCGCGGCTTCGTCGCGGCTCATGCCCGCGAGCTTGAGCGGCAGCCAGACGTTGTCGAACACCTTGGTCCAGGGCATGAGCGTGGGCTCCTGGAACACGAAGCCCAGGTCGCGGTCGCTCTTGCTGTCCTTGGCGCTGCCGGTGTTGGCGCCCGACCATTGCATGTCGCCCGAGCTGATGCGGGTGAGCCCGGCGATCAGCCGCAGCGCGGTGCTCTTGCCGCAGCCCGAGGGGCCCAGGAAGCTGACGAAGTCGTGCTCGCCGATGTCGAGCGTCATGCCCTGCAGGGCGAGCGTGCCGTTGGCAAAGCGCTTGCCGACGTTGCGCAGGCGGACCAGGGGCGGCGTGGATGGCGTGGTGCTTTCCATGGGACTCCTTGGTGTCAGCGCCAGGCCGGAACGTTGGCCAGGCGCGAGAGCGGGAAGCGGTCGATCTCGTGCAGCAGCTCGACGAAGCGCTGGCCCACGTGGTCGAGCACCGCGGCGCCCTTCTCGGCGCTGGCGCGCGTGGCGTCGCCGGCGGCGCCGGCCGGGTTGATGTCGTGCATCTGCCAGCCGAGCTTGCCGCTGGGCGTGATCGACAGGAACTTGTTCTCGGCCGCCAGCTGCTCGGTCATGGAGCCGAAGTTCTGGAACTGATCCTTGCGCACGTAATCGGGCGTGAGGTGCAGCATCACCGAGCTCTCGAGATCGCCGGCATGGATGCCGTGCTTGCCTTCGTGCGCGGTGAACAGGCCCTCGGGCAGGCCCAGCGTGTACCAGTTGGCGGCCACGACCATCATGTCGTGCTCTTCGCGCAGGTCGCGCGCCACGATGTCCATGACGCTCATCTGGCCGCCGTGGCTGTTGTAGAGCACCAGCTTGCGCACGCCGGCCTTGGCGACGCAGGCGCCGACGTCCTTCCACAGCGAGATCAGCGTGTTCGCCGACACCGTGAGCGTGCCCGGGTAGCGCGAGTGCTCGTTGCTCTTGCCGTAGGGCACGGTGGGCAGGAACAGCACCGGCAGGTCGTCGGGCAGGTAGGGCAGGCTGGCGCGCACCATGCCGTCGATGGTGGCGGTGTCGGTCGACATCGGCAAATGGGGGCCGTGCTGTTCGGTCGCCCCCACCGGCAGCACGGCGATCAGCCGTTCGCGGTCGAGGCGGGAGAACTCTTCACTGGTCAGGTCGGACCAGAAGCGGCTGCGCAAGGGGGGGTGATTCATCGGGGTGTACCTCGTGGCGGGCGGACGGGATGATGGGCTAAATTATCCATACGGTCAAAAAAGACTGGCTATCCGTGGATACCCGTTGATATTTATCAAGCAAACCGCATGCCATCAAATTTGCACGGACGGTCAAAAGTCGAGCCGTCCGGGCGCCCGGCGCCCCGGGGTCACCAGCGCATGCGCAGCCCCAGTTGCCCCTGCACGCCGGTCTGCTCGGTGATGCCGATGGCGCTGGTGTAGGCCAGGCCGCCGTAGACCGACAGCGTCTTGTTCACCTGCCCGACGATGCCGCCGCCCACTTCGAGGGCGCTCGCGTTGCGGCGGTTGGCGACCCGGTCGGTCGGCCCGAAGTAGAGGGCGTTGCTGCCGCTGAAGGTGTGCCACAGGTTGAGCTTCAGGTAGGGCTTCCAGACGCCGCCGCCCGCCTCGAAGCGGCCTTCGAGCCGTGCGCCCAGCCGGCCGGTGACGGCGTTGTCGCGCTGGAAGCGCACGGTCGAGAGGCCGTCGTCGAAGTCGTCGAGCGAACTGCGCTGCCAGATCAGCTGCACCTGCGGCTGCAGCGTGACGGTGTCGCTCAGCGCCAGCGGGTAGCCGGCCTCGAGCGAGGCGGTCACGCTGGTGCCGTGCGGGCGGCCGCCGCGCCCCAGGGTGGAGCGCGCATCGGCCTTGTAGCGCGTGGCCAGCAGCACGGCGTCGCTGTACCAGCCGCTGCTCGCGATGCGCGTCCAGTAGGCGCCCAGGCTGTAGCCCTCGACGGTGAGCCGGCCGGCCGCCGCGTTGGTGGCGCCGCCGGCGACGCCGCTCGCGTGGCCGCTGGCCCGCGTGTAGCCGCCCAGCACGCCGACGCGGTGGCGCCCGCCCGCGCCGTCGGTGGCCGCCAGGAAGTCGTGGCCCAGCTGCAGGCCGCTGACGCTGCCGTCGAACTGCGGGTTCGCATCGCCGCGCAGGCGCTGCCGCGTGCTTTCGCCGAACACGCGGCCCCACGAGGCCTGCCGGCCTTCACCGTCCGTGAGCAACTGCGCGTCGCCCTGCCGGTCGTGGAAGGTGCCCAGCTGCGCCCGCCCGAGGCGGCGCACGGCGATCGGCAGGGCGCTGTACAGCGGTACCTCGGGCCGGTAGAGCTTGACCTGCTCCACCGTCGCCGGCGCGCCGGTCTCGGCGATCACCTCGGCGGCTTCCTCCAGCGAGCCCACCACGGTGCCGCCCACGAGATAGCCGTTGTTGCGCAGGTACCAGTTGTCGCGGTTGCTGCCTGTCGCGCCGCCGCGGAACAGCCGGTAGTTGTAGGCACCGGCCTCCACCGCCTGGGTCAGCGAGAACGCGTGGTCGGCCGTGGTGCCGCCGTTGACGGCCTGCACCACCAGGATGCCGTCGGCCAGCGTGGGCGCGCCCAGGCCGCCGCGGTTCACCACGCGCAGGCCGGTGGACCCCGTGGCCGCGCCGCCGTCGATCACCAGCTTGTCCGAGGGTGCGTTGTCGCCCGCCAGCACGGTGTTGACCTGCAGCAGCGCGCCGCTGCCGCCCACGTAGTTGCCGCGCACCGTGAAGGCGCCGAAGCCGACGCCGTCGTTCGGGCCAGGCAGCAGCGTGCCCTGGTTGGTGACGTTGCCCGCGAAGGTGCCGGTGCCGGCCACGGTGGTGCCGGGCAACACCGCGATGAGCGGGCTGGTCAGCGTGGCGGGCAGGGTGAAGCGGCCGGACTCGACGCGGATCGAATCCGAGAAGCTCGCGTCGGTCTGCCACGACCACGCGGTGCCGCGCATCGTCAGGTGCTGGAAGTTGCGGAAGGCGTTGTCGACCGTGCCGCTGCCTTCGAGAAAAGTGCTGGCCGTCTTGCCGACGCCGCCGTCGGCGCCGCCCTTGATGACCGAGCCGGTCTGCAGGATCAGCGTGCCGTTGCCGAGCGCGCCCATGTAGATCGCGTCGGTGCTGGCGGTGCCGCCGTGGCCTTCGACGGTGCCGGCGTTGACCAGCACGTCGTTGCCGTTCTGGCCGCGGTAGCCGTAGCCGTTGGCGCTCGAGAGCGTGGCGCCGGCCCGGTTCTCCACGCGCGAGAAGAAGGTGCCGCCCAGCGTGTTCGCATGCACCGCGTCGGCGCCGCCCGACGGCGAGTTGGCGCCCGTGGTGGCGATGCTGCCGGTGTTCACCAGCAGGTTGGCCACGAGGTTGCCGCCCTGCAGGTACACGCCCTTGGCCGAGTTGCCGATGGCCGAGATGCTGCCGTTGTTGATCACCGTGTTGCCCGGGCCCAGCAAAGAGATACCGTGCGAGCTGCCCCCCGTGGTGACGATGCTGCCGTTGTTGGTGATGCGCGTGCGCGTGCTGCTGTTCGACGTCACCAGGATGCCGGAGGTGCCGCTGCTCGTGGTGCGCAGGCTGCCGTTGTTGGTCAGCGTGTTGTCGTTGCCCGTGGCGACCATTGCCGCGCGCGCCGAGCCCGAGCCGCCCGACACCGTGATCGTGCCGTTGTTGGTGATGGTGCTCGCATCGCGCACCAGCAGCGCCTGCGTGGCGTTGGTGGTCAGCGTGGCGCCGCTGTTCACGGTGATGGTGACGCCGGTGCTGCCCGGCGTGGCGATCACGCTGGGCGATACGGTCGTGGTGCCGTCGCAGACCACCGTGTCGCCGGTGACCGGCGTGGCGGTGGGGCCGCAGGCCGCGTGCGCGGCGCCGCCTGCGAGCCCTGCAAGGGCGGCCGCGAGCCAGGGAAGGGGGGATGCCGGATGACGGCGGGGAAAAGAAAACCGAGAAAAGTGGGAAAACCGGGGGCCTCGCTCCATGCGCATGTCGTTTGCTCCTTCTTGTTTTTCATGAGGCCGTGGGGGCCTGGAGCGGCGGATTATTCAGTGCAATTGCCCTTCTGGAAACCGACGAACTTCCGTACTCACCGGGTCGGTCCCGATGGCGCGCCGACTTGAATGCGGCCCTTGTTGAGCCTATAACTCAAGCATGGTCTCTTGCTCGTCGCAAGACGGAAAGGAGGCGCCGTGAAAAGACGCATCTATTGGCTGTTGCCGGACCTGGCGAGTGCCAGGCAGGCGATGCACGATCTGCTGCAGGCGCGTGTCGACATCGCGCACCTGCATTTCGCCGCACGCGAAGGCCAGGACATGGCCGGGCTCCATGCGGCCAACGTCTGGCAGACCTCCGACCTCGTTCACGCCGCCAAGACCGGCTGGGTGCTCGGCACCGCCTGCGGCGTGGTCGTCGGGCTGCTGGCCGCGCTGCTGTTCCCTGTGTTCGGCGACGAGCCCGAATGGGCCGTGGCCGTGGGCCTGGCGCTGCTGGGCGGCGTGGTGGGCGCATGGTCGGCCACCATGGTCGGCGTGTCGATCCCGAGCCCGCGGCTGGCGCGCTTCGAGAGCGCCATCGCGCAGGGCCAGGTCCTGTTGATGGTCGACCTGCCGCCGTCGCGCGTGCGCGAGGTCGAGGCGATGCTGGAGGCCACGCACCCCGAGGCCCGCTTCGAGGGCGAAGAGCCGCGGATCCCGGCGATCCGCTGAAGCCGCCGCGCATGCGACTCCCGGACCCCACGATGGCCACCCCAGGGAGCGCAGCACATGACCATCGCCGTCGTCCTGTTGCTCATCGTGGTGGCCTCGGTGGCGTTCCACGCCGTCAACCCGTGGTGGACGACGCCGCTGGCCTCCAACTGGCAGCGCATGGACGACACGCTGACCATCACGCTGCTCATCACGGGCCTGTTCTTCGTCGTCATCAACCTGTTCCTCGCCTACACCGTGGTGCGCTTTCGCCACCGCGAGGGGCGCCGCGTGGCGCCGCATGCGCCCGAGAGCCGCACGCTGGAGCGCTGGCTCATCGGCGGCACCACCGTCGGCATCATGGCGCTGCTGGCGCCCGGCCTCGTGGTGTACGCGAACTACGTGCGCACGCCGCATGACGCGCGCGTGCTCGAGGTGCTGGGCCAGCAGTGGCAGTGGCGCTTTCGCCTGCCCGGCGCAGACGGCAAGCTGGGCGCGACCGATGCGCGCTTCGTCAGCGCCGCCAACCCCTTCGGGCTCGACCCGGCCGACGCGGCGGGACTGGACGACCTGCTGGTCCCCGGCGACGAGGTGCACCTGCCGATCGGCCAGCCGGTGCTGGTGCTGATGCGCTCCCACGACGTGCTGCACGACTTCTTCGTGCCACCCATCCGCGCCCGCATGAACATCGTGCCGGGGCAGGTCAGCCGCTTCTGGTTCACGCCCACCGTCGCGGGCCGCTACGAGGCGCTGTGCGCGCAGCTGTGCGGCGTGGGCCATCCGAACATGCGCGGCTTCGTGGTGGTGGAGGACGCGGCGGCCTACGACGCCTGGCGCACGGCGCTGCCGACCTTCGGCGCGATGCAGCTGGCGCAAGCGGCCAAGGCGGCGCAGGCTGCCCAGGCACCGGCCGGCGGCGGCGCGCGCGTCGACCAGGGCCGCGCGCTGGCCGACGCCAAGGGCTGCGTGGCCTGCCACACCATCGACGGCAGCACACGCGTCGGACCGACCTGGAAGGGCCTGTACGGCAAGAACGAGTCGATGGCCGACGGCAGCACCGCGCTGGTCGACGAGGCCTACCTGCGCAGCTTCATCCGCGACCCGCAGGCGCGCCACGTGAAGGGCTTCCCGCCGGTGATGCCGAAGATCGACCTGAGCGACGAGGAACTGGCCGCGCTGGTGGCCTACATCCAGAGTCTGGGCAGCCCGCCGGCGCAGGCTGCCACCGAACAGAAGGCCGCGCGATGACTTCTTCTGCGCTCACTCAAGACGACGAGCACGACGACGCCGGCCACCCGGCGCCGCAGGGCTTCCTGCGCCGCTACGTCTGGAGCCAGGACCACAAGGTGATCGCCGTGCAGTACGCCTGCACCGCCATCGCGGTGGGCGTGGTCGGCCTGGTGCTGTCCAACCTGATGCGGCTGCAGCTGGGGTTTCCGGGCCAGTTCGAGTTCATCAACGCCGAGCGCTACTACCAGTTCGTGACCATGCACGGAATGATCATGGTGATCTACCTGCTCACGGCGCTGTTCCTGGGCGGCTTCGGCAACTACCTGATCCCGCTCATGGTGGGGGCGCGCGACATGGTGTTCCCCTATCTCAACATGCTGAGCTTCTGGGTCTACCTGCTGTCGGTGGTGGTGCTGATGGCCAGCTTCTTCGTCGCGGGCGGCCCCACCGGCGCGGGCTGGACGCTATACCCGCCGCAGTCGATCCTGCCCGGCACGCCGGGCCACGGCGGCGGCATCGTGCTGATGCTGGTGTCGCTGCTGATCTTCATCGTGGCCACCACCATGGGCGGCCTGAACTACGCGACCACCGTACTGCAGGCGCGCTGCCGGGGCATGACGCTGCTGCGCATGCCGCTCACGGTGTGGGGCATCTTCGTGGCCACGGTGCTGGCGCTGCTGGGTTTTCCGGCGCTGTTCGTCAGCGGCGTGATGCTGCTGCTGGACCGCACGGTGGGCACCAGCTTCTTCATGCCGGCGCTGGTGTCGATGGGGCAGCTGTCGGGCCACAAGGGCGGCAGCCCGCTGCTGTTCCAGCACCTGTTCTGGTTCTTCGGCCACCCCGAGGTCTACATCGTGGCGCTGCCGGCCTTCGGCATCGTGTCGGACCTCATCAGCGTGCACGCGCGCAAGCGCATCTTCGGCTACCGCACGATGGTGTGGGCCATCGTGGCGATCGGCGGGCTCAGCGTGGTGGTGTGGGCGCACCACATGTTCGTGAGCGGCATGAACCCGTACTTCGGTTTCTTCTTCGCCACCACCACGCTGGTCATCGCGGTGCCCACGGCGATCAAGGTCTACAACTGGCTGCTCACGCTGTGGCGCGGCGACATCCACCTGTCGGTGCCGATGCTGTTCGCGCTGGCCTTCGTGTGCACCTTCGTCATCGGCGGGCTCACGGGCCTGTTCCTGGGCAACGTGAGCGTGGACATTCCGCTGTCGGGAACCTACTTCGTGGTGGCGCACTTCCACATGGTGATGGGCGTGGCGCCGCTCCTGGTGGTGTTCGGCGGCATCTACCACTGGTTCCCCAAGATCACCGGGCGCATGCTGGACGACCGGATCGGCCGGCTGCATTTCTGGATCACCTTCCTGGGCACCTACGCGATCTATTTCCCGATGCACTACCTGGGCGTGCTGGGCATGCCGCGGCGCTACTACAACTTCGACGGCTACAAGTTCATTCCGCCGTCGGCCTTCAGCCTGAATGAATTCATCACCGTGGTCGCGCTGGTGGTCGGCGCGGCGCAGCTGCTCTTCATCGTCAACCTGGCTTGGAGCGCCTGGCGCGGCCGGCCGGCCGGCGCCAACCCGTGGCGCGCTGCCTCGCTCGAATGGCAGACGCCCGAGACGCCGCCCGGTCACGGCAACTGGGGGCCGCGGCTGCCCGTGGCCTACCGCTGGGCCTACGCCTACGGCGTGCCGGGCGCGGCGGAAGACTTCATCGCGCAAAACGCGCCGCCGCAGGCCAGCGACGACAAGGACGACGTGCCGGTGAGCGGCGCGCGCGGAGCCCCGGCATGAACGCGGATGCCGCCCTGCGCCTGCGCGGCCTGCCCCGCGACGTGCGGCTGCGCGACGCGCACGCGAGCGCCGCGGGCATCGGCCTGTGGGTCTTCATGGGCGTGGTCACCGCGCTGTTCTCCCTCTTCACCGTGGCCTACGTGATGCGCATGAGCAGCGGCGACGCGGTCGCGCTCGCGCTGCCGTGGCAGCTGTGGCTCAGCTCGGCGCTGCTGGCGGCGGGCAGCGTGGCGCTGGAAGCCGCCTCGCGCCGCGTGGACCCGGCGCGCATGCGTCGCCTGCTGCTGGCCGGCGGCCTGTGCGCGGTGGGTTTCCTCGGCGTGCAGCTGTGGGCCTGGGGCGCGATGGCGCACGCGCAGGTGCTGCCGGCGGGCAACCCGTCGGGCAGCTTCTTCTACCTGCTGACCGCCATGCACGGGCTGCACTTGGCGGGCGGGCTGGTCGGGTGGGCGATGGCGGCGCGCGTCGCGTGGGCCGACCCCGCCCGGGCCGGATGGCGCATCGCGCTGTGCGCGCGCTACTGGCACTTCATGCTGGCCGTGTGGCTGGCGCTGTTCGCGCTGCTGGGGTGGGTGACGCCGGAGGTGGCGCGCGTCCTCTGCGGCACGGCGTGAGGAGGCTTCGCATGAACTCCAGCACCGCAACCCTCACCGGCTCCGCCGTCGCCACGAGCGGCTGGCGCGGCCTGGTGGCCGACTGGTCGTCCGACCGCCAGGCCTTCCACGTCTCGTGGGGCAAGGCCATGATGTGGATCTTCCTGCTGAGCGACATCTTCATCTTCAGCTGCTTCCTCACGGGCTACATGACGGTGCGCGTCTCGACCACCGTGGCCTGGCCCAACCCGAGCGAGGTGTTCGCGCTGCACGTGGGCGGGGCCGACGTGCCGCTTTTGCTGATCGCGATCATGACCTTCGTGCTCATCAGCAGCAGCGGCACGATGGCGATGGCGGTCAACTTCGCCTACCGCGGCGACCGCGTGAACGCCGCCACGCTGATGCTCGTGACCGCCACCTTCGGCGAGCTCTTCGTGGGCATGCAGGCCTTCGAGTGGTCCAAGCTGATCCTCGAGGAGGGCGTGCGGCCCTGGGGCAACCCGATGGGCGCGGCGCAGTTCGGCGCGGCCTTCTTCATGATCACGGGCTTCCACGGGCTGCACGTGTCGGCCGGCGTGGTGCTGCTGTTCGCGGTGGCCTTCAAGCTCATTCGCGGCGACTACGACAAGGCCGGCAACTACCAGGTGGTCGAGATCGTGGGCCTGTACTGGCACTTCGTCGACCTGGTGTGGGTCTTCATCTTCGCGCTGTTCTATCTCTGGTGAGGACCATCATCATGAACACCACCCACGCCACCACTGGCCAGCAGCACCCGATCGGCCTGTACCTGAAGATCTGGGGGCTCCTGTTCGTGCTCAGCGCAATGTCGTACATGGTCGACTACCTGCACGTGCAGGGCTACCTGCGCTGGGGCCTGATCATCGTCTTCATGCTGCTGAAGGCCGGGCTCATCGTCGCGGTCTTCATGCACATGGCCTGGGAGCGGATGGCGCTGGTCTACGCGATCCTGCTGCCGCCGCTGTGCCTGCTGGTGCTGGTCGGCCTGATGGCGGCGGAGGCCGACCACACCTTCCTCGCGCGGCTGGCGTTCTTCCGCTGACGGCCCTGCTGCTCAGCGCCGCACCACGAAGCGCGTGATCACCGGCGGCGACTCGCCCAGGTGGAAGGCCAGGCGGCGTTCGCGCAGCGCCATGTCGGCGGCCGTGGCGCGGTTGAAGCGGCGCAGGTGGTCGGTCCACGACTCGTCCACGATCTGCTCCACGTAGCGTTCGGGCTGTGCGATGTCGTGCAGCAGCTCCCAGCCGATGGCGCCCTGGCCCAGGCGCGCGCGCCGGGTCTGCTGCATCACGAGGTGGAAGGCCGCGGCGCGCGACGGGTCGATGAGGTATTCGACCGTGATCACCACGCGGCCGTCTTCCTGCGGCGCCTCGGCGGGTGGGCCCGTGGCCCAGCCGGCCTGGGCGGGGCGCACGTCGTCCTCGCCGCTCACGTCGGTCACCCAGCGCATGGCCGCGAGCATCAGCAGCGTGCCGCTCACGGCGGCGATGGCCAGGCTCAGCTTCAGCGACGTGACGGTGGCCACCTGGCCCCACAGCGCCGCGCCGATCGCGCTCGCGCCCATGATCGCCATCTGGTAGGTCGACATGCCGCGTGCGCGCACCCAGTCGGGCAGCGCCAGCTGGGCCGACACCGACAGCGAGTTGGCCACCGTGATCCACGCCATGCCGCCGAAGAACATCGCCGGCACCGCGACCCAGGCGTTGGGCGCCACGGCCATCACCGCCGTGGCGGCCGACTGCAGCATGGCGCCGCGCAGCACCAGCTGGTCGCGCCCGAGCGCCTGGCGCAGCCGCGGCAGGAAGAGCACCGCGATGATCGCGCCCGTGCCCATGGCGGCCAGCAGCAGCGTGAAGGTGCCGGCGCCGCCGCCCTGGAGGTTGCGTGCCAAGAGCGGCAGCAGCGCCAGCAGCGCCGTCGAGTGGAAGAAGAACAGCGACACGCGCGTGAGCACCGCCCGCATGCGCTGCGACTGGCGCACGAACTGCACGCCCACGCGCATCGCGCTGATGAGCTTCTCGCGGCCCAGCGGGTTGGGCGTGTGCTCGCGGCGCCAGCGCAGCACCACGAAGCCCGAGGCCACCGACAGCACCGCGTTGAGCGCGAACACCCAGACGCTGCCCGCGCTCGCGATCAGCATGCCGGCCGTGAGCGGGCCGACGATGCGCGAGGCGTTCATGGCGATGCCGTTCAGGCCCAGCGCCGCCGGCAGCTGTTGGCGCGGAACGAGCTCGGGCACGATGGCCGAGAACACCGGCCAGCGCAGCGCCAGCCCGATGCCGTTGGCGAAGGTGAGCGCCAGCAGCAGCGGCGCGGTCATCACGTCGAGCGCGATGGCGGCGCACAGCACCACGGCGGTGCCGGCCAGCCAGAACTGCGTGGCCACCAGCCAGCGCCGGCGATCGAGGATGTCGGCCAGCGCGCCGCTGGGCAGGCCGAGCAGGAACACCGGCAGGGTGGAGGCCGACTGCACCAGCGCGACCCAGATCGGCGAGGTGGTCAGCGAGGTCATCATCCACGCCGCCGCCACATCGTTCATCCACATGCAGATGTTGGCGATGAGCCAGGTGCTCCACAGCATGCGGAACACGGGGAGCTTCAGGGGCTCGAGCGCCGCGAGGTTCGAGGGCTGCGGCCGGGCCGGCGGGAGGGGTGTCTCTTCGGGGGATATGGGCGGCATGTCGCGCTATTGTGGCGCGAGGCGGCGCGCCTAGCCCCGGTCGCTGCGTGCGAGACGGTGTTCCAGCCGGCGCAGCAGCGTGGTCAGCACCAGCGTCATCACCCAGTACACCACCGAGATCGCCAGGTACGGCTCCCAGTAGCGCGCATAGGCGCCGGCCACGGTGCGCGCGGCGTAGGCCAGTTCGGCCAGGCCGATGGCCGACACCAGCGAGGTGTCCTTGAGCAGCGCGATCGCGTTGTTGCCCAGCGGCGGCAGCATGCGGCGAAAGGCCTGCGGCAGCACCACGTAGCGCATCACCTGCGCCGGGCTCAGGCCCAGCGAACGGCCGGCGTCGAACTGCCCGCGCGAGATCGACTGGATGCCGGCGCGGAACACTTCGGAGATGTAGGCCGCCGAGTTCAGCGTGAGCGCGACCACGCCGGAGATGAGGGCGCCGTGCTCCTGCTTGAGCGTGCGCGCCAGCTCGCCGTCGATCAGGATGCCCGTGCTCGGGTGGATGAACACCGGCATCACCGCGAAGTGGATGAGCAGGATCTGCACGAACAGCGGCGTGCCCCGGAAGAAGCTCACGTACACCGTGGCCGGCCAGCGCAGCAGCAGGCGCGTGACCCAGGTCCATGGCGCGTGGCGCGCCTGCGCCAGCCGCGCCAGCGCCAGGCACAGGCCCCAGCTGGCGCCCAGCAGCACGCAGACCACGGTCATGCGCAGCGTCATCCAGGCGCCTTGCCAGAACAGGTCCTTGTATTCCACGAGGATGTCCCAGCGGAACCATCCGAAAAGCAGCACTGGTTGTTCCATGCTTGCGTCCTCAACTCTCTGTCTATCTGTCGGTCAGCGGAAAAACGAAACGGCCGCGTGAGGGCGGCCGTGTTCAGGAAATTGCCGTGCGGCTCAGCGCACGTTGGGGTCCTTGTTGAACCACTTCTTGTAGATCGTCACGTAGCTGCCGTCGGCGCGGATGGCCGCCAGGCCGGCGCTGAGCTTGTCCAGCAGCGCCTTGTCGCCCTTCTTCACGACGATGCCGAAGCCTTCTTCGGGGAAGGACTTGTCGTCCAGCGTCTTCAGCTCGGGGTGCTGCGCCACGCGGTAGGCGATCACGCCGTTGTCGCCCATGGCGGCATCGACGCCGCCGCCGGCCAGCTCGGAAATGATGAGCGGCGTGCTCTCGAAGCGGCGGATGTTGGGGCTGGTCTTGCCGAACTCGCGCGAGGCGATGTCGTCGGCGGTGGAGGCGCTGACCACGGCGATCTTCTTGCCCGTGAGGTCCTTCAGCGAGGCCACGGTGCTGTTCTTCGGCAGCGCGATGAGTTGGCGGGCCGCGAAGTACGGCGGCGTGAAGTCGTAGCTCTGCTTGCGCTTCTCGTTGATGGTGACGCCCGAGATCACGAGGTCGACGTCGCCATTGTTCAGCGCGCCGAAGATGCCGGTGAAGGGCGTGTTGACGATCTTGATCTTCAGGCCTTGCTGCTTGGCGATGGCGTTGATGATGTCGATGTCGAAGCCGACGATCTGCTTGTCCTTGTTTTCGAAGGCAAACGGCGCGTAGGTGGCGCTGGAGGCCACGGTGAGTTCGCGGTTCTGGGCCTGGGCACCGAAGGCGAGCGTGGCGGCAGCGAGGCCGAGGGCCAGGGCACGGCGTAGAGAGTTCATTCGGGGTCCTTGTGTCTTTGCCGCCCGGCGGGAAGCGGTGGGCGAGCATTTTAGGCGGTCGCTATCGGGACCCTTTGCCGCCTACCGGGCGAACAGGAGGTAGAGCGCGACGGCCACCACCGCCACGACAGCGATCACCTTGCCCGCGCGGGGCGAGCCGGAGGCGCCAGTGGAACTCCACGTCACGCTGTGGGTGCGCACGGTCTTCGTGCGCCCGCCGCTGCTGCGCTCCGTGCGGACGAGCGCGTCGGCCACGACCTGCCGGCCTTCCGGCGAGACCGCGGACATCGGCGTGGCGAGCATCTGCAGCTGCGCGGGCGTCAGCACGCCGGTGCGTACGGCCCAGGCCAGCGTGGCGGCCGGCGAGGCGGGCGCCGCCCATTCGGGGTCCTGTGCGGGCAGCAGGCCGAGGGCCTGTGCGTGCTGCGCGGGGTCGACCAGCTGCAGTGCCTGCAGTTGATCGAGGGCGCTCTCGGTCACGCCGTCTTCCAGGCGGTTCGCCATGAGGCTGATCTCGAGCAGCACCCAGGCCGGCGCCTGGCCGCTGACCATGGCCACCGCATTCGCCACGGTGCGGTGCGCCTCGTCTTGCGCGTGGGGGGCGGCGCGGCTGCGCAGGCCGGGCAGGGCCTGCGCCGCGACGATGCCCTTGGCGGCCGCCCAGCCCAGCGCTTCGCTCGGGGTGCGCAGCGGCGTGTTGGGCAGGTCGGGGTGCGCGAGCGCCTGCGCGTGTTCGGCGTCGGTCAGCAGGCCCAGGGTGTGCAGGTGCGACAGGGCCCGTGGGCCGGTTTCTTGGGGATTCATGGGGGCCCAGTGTCCCAGAGGTCTCGCGAAGGGCCGCGCCGCCGGCCCGGCGCTCCAAGCGTGTGCGTTACTTCTCGGTGCGCGTCCAAATTTGGGCATCGACTCGATACACAACGCATCAATTAGTTAACACATATAACAATAAGGAACTATTAAAAACAATTGCTCAGGGAAGAAGGTATGCCATTGGTTTTGGGCGTCATGGGGCTCCCTCAGGTCGAGGTCGAGCTCCTGCGGATCATCGTTCGCCTCAGCTCCAATCTCCGGTCGTTGTGGACGGTCAGCGAGTCGCAGCCCTGCGACCTGTTGCTGGTGGACGGCGATGCGCCGGCCGCCGAGCGGCAGACGCCGGCCGCGCGCTTCGTGGTGCCGATGGTGGCGCGCGGCGAGGCCGTGGCCGCCGCGCCCGCGCGCCGCACGCTGGCACGTCCCATCTATGCGGAAGAGCTGGTCGCGCTGCTCAACCAGGTCGCGCCCAGCGGGGCCTCGGGCGACGCGGCGCGCGCCATGGTGCGCTCGATCCGCGCGCGGGCCTCGCTGATCCGCTGGCCCTCGCAGGTGACCCTGCAGCGCCATCCGATCTACGTGCGGCTGGCGGCGGCGCTGTCCAAGAGCGCGCAATCGGCCGAAAGCCTGAGCGTGCTGGGGCGCATCGACGTGCAGGAGTGCAGCACCTTCCTCGGCCTGCTGGAGGAGGAAGGCGCACTGACCTGGTCGGAGGAAGCCCGCGCGCCGCGCCCGTCGGGCGCCAGCGCCGGCGGCGAGGCCGCGCAGCACAAGCGGGGCCTGCTCTCTCGCATCCGCCGACGCCTCGGGCTGGCCTGAACGGGGCGCCGCATGAGGGACTTCAAGCTCGTCTTCACGGGCCCGATGGGCGCGGGCAAGACCACGGCCATCGCGGCCATCAGCGAGACCGCGCCGATCGCCACCGAGGTCGCCAACGCCGACACCTCGGTCGCCAAGGCCACCACCACGGTGGGGCTCGACTTCGGCCAGGTGACGCTGGACAACGGCGACCGGCTGCGCCTGTACGGCACGCCGGGCCAGAGCCGCTTCGACTTCATGTGGAAGATCCTGGTGCGCGATGCGCTGGGCCTGGCGATCCTGCTGGACAACAGCCGCCCCGACCCGATGGCCGACCTGGCCCAGTACCTGGACGGCTTCGCCGGCGCACTCGAGCGCATGCCCTGCGCCGTGGGCGTGAGCCGCCTGCCGTCGCACCCCACCCCCACGCTGGACGACTACGCGCAGGCCCTGGCGGCGCGCGGGCTGGTGCTGCCGCTGCTGGCGGTCGATCCGCGCCGCAAGGACGACGTGGTCGCGCTGATCGAGACGCTGCTGATGCAGATCGAAGTGCTCGACGAGGAGGCCGCGCCATGAAGATTCCCCACGCCCTGAAGCTGCGCGCCGCGGTCGAGGCCCGCCGCGTGCTCGACGAGGTCACGGGCATCGCCTCGGTGGTGATCGCCACGCCCGATGGCTTCGAGATCGCCAGCGTCGCGCGGCGCGACGTCGAGCCCGCACGCATCGCCGCCATGGCCAGCTCGATCGCCGCCATCGGCGCGGTGGTGTCGCAGGAGGCGCGTCTGGGTCGCTGCACCTGCATCACGGTCGCGACCGACAACGGCTTTGCGCTCGTCAGCCCGGTGCACAGCGGCGAGACCTCGCTGGTGGTGAACGTCATCGCCGACGCCGGCGCGGTGCTCGCGCAGGCGATGTACCGCACGGCGGCCTGCGTGCGGGCGCTCGAGGCGCCGCAGCCCTAGGCCCTATCCACGAATTCACGGGCGAAGACGGATTGGCATGCGACGTCTCCACCCTCTTTTTTCATTCGCATGAATTTCACTCACAGGACTTACTGACATGGCCTCGATCCAGACCAGCCTCGACACCCTCCTGACCGCCGACGGCGCCCTGTGCGCTGCCGTGGTCGATTCCGCCAGCGGCATGATGCTGGGCGCCGCCGGCACCGGCGTGGACCTCGAAGTGGCCGCCGCCGGCAACACCGAAGTGATGCGCGCCAAGCTCAAGACGATGCGCGCGCTGGGCCTGAGCGACACCATCGAAGACATCCTCATCACGCTGGGCAAGCAGTACCACCTGCTGCGCCCGATGGCGCAGAAGGAAGGCGTGTTCATCTACTTCGTGCTCGACAAGGCGAAGTCGAACCTGGCGCTGGCGCGCCGCAAGCTGCAGGACGTCGAGAAGGACATCACCTTCTAACCAGATAGAAGGTGCACCGCCCTCGGGCGGATGGTCGGGCCGGCTCCCTCGCGGGAGGCGGCCCTTTTCTTTTTGGAGGGGCGGCTACTTCGCCAGGTGCCCCAGCGGCAGCGCGCTGTTGGCCTTCACCTCGCCCAGCGAGAAGCTGGTGTGCAGGTCTTTCACGTTCGGCAGGTTCATGAGGTTCTGCCGCGCGAAGGCCGAGAAACCGTTCAGGTCCTGCGCCACCACCTGCAGCTCGAAGGTGCCGGTGCCGCTGATGTAGTGGCAGGCCACCACCTCGGGCATCTTGCGGATCGCGTCTTCCAGCTTGCGCGTGGCCTCGTGGGTGACGCGCTCGGTGTCCACGCGCACGAAGGCCAGCACGCCCAGCCCGATCTTGTGGCGGTCGATCTCGGCGCGGTAGCCCTTGATGAAGCCGGCGTCTTCCAGCGCCCGAACGCGGCGCCAGCAGGGCGCCGCCGACAGGCCCACGCGCTGCGCCAATTCGGCGTTCGTGAGGCGGCCATCGGTCTGCAGTTCTTGCAGGATAGCGAGGTCGAACTTGTCAATGCTTTCCATAGGGGTGGATGTTAAGCAAGATTCTTTCTGAAAGTCGTTTTTTCAAGGCAAAAAACGCAAACACCTGTCGCGGACCCCGGCATACACTTTGCGTCACCATGGGCTTGCGCCCTACCGGGCACAGACCCACCGCCAATTCAGCCAGGCCCACAAAGCCCTGCCACACGGAGACAGACCACATGAACGCCCCGCTGCCCGAGCACATTCGCCGTGCGCTAGAAACCGTCACGCTCGACGACAAATACAGCCTCGATTACGGGCGCGCCTTCATGAGCGGCGTGCAGGCCCTGGTCAAGCTGCCGATGCTGCAGCGCCTGCGCGACAAGCAGGTCGGCAAGAACACCGCCGGCTTCATCAGCGGCTACCGCGGCTCCCCGCTCGGCGGCTACGACCAGGCGCTGTGGAAGGCCAGCAAGTTCCTCAAGGAACAGAACATCGTCTTCCAGCCCGGCGTGAACGAAGAGCTCGCGGCCACGGCGCTGTGGGGCACGCAGCAACTGGGCTTCTCGCCGCAGGGCACCAACAAGTTCGACGGCGTCTTCGGCATCTGGTATGGCAAGGGCCCGGGCGTGGACCGCTGCTCCGACGTCTTCAAGCACGCCAACATGGCCGGCACCACCGCCTGGGGCGGCGTGATCGCGGTGGCCGGCGACGACCACATCTCCAAGAGCAGCACGGCCGCGCACCAGAGCGACCACATCTTCAAGGCCTGCGGCACGCCGGTGTTCTTTCCGGCCAACGTGCAGGAAATCCTGGACCTGGGCATCCACGCCTTCGCGCTGAGCCGTTTCTCGGGCGTGTGGTCGGGCATGAAGACGATCCAGGAGATCGTCGAGTCCAGCGCCACGGCCATGATCGACCCCGAGCGCGTCGACATCGTCATTCCCACCGACTTCGAGATGCCGCCCGGCGGCCTGCACATCCGCTGGCCCGACCATGCGCTGGAGCAGGAAGCCCGGCTCATGCACTACAAGTGGTACGCCGCGCTGGCCTACATCCGCGCCAACCGCCTGAACCACAACGTGATCGAAGGCCCGAACGACCGCTTCGGCATCATGGCCAGCGGCAAGGCCTACAACGACACGCGCCAGGCGCTCATCGACCTGGGCCTGGACGACGCGGCCTGCCGCCAGCTGGGCATCCGCCTGCACAAGGTGGGCGTGGTGTGGCCGCTGGAGGCGCAGCTCACGCGCGAGTTCGCCACCGGCCTGCAAGAGATTCTGGTGGTCGAGGAGAAGCGCCAGGTCATCGAGTACCAGCTGAAGGAAGAGCTCTACAACTGGCGCTCCGACGTGCGCCCCAACGTGGTCGGCAAGTTCGACGAAGGCGCCAGCTCCACGGACGACGGTTACTCCGGCGGCGAATGGTCGATGCCCAACCCGACCTCGCACACGCTGCTGCGCGCCAACGCCGACCTGAACCCGGCGCTCATCGCCAAGGCCATCGCCGCGCGCCTGAAGAAGACCGGCCTGCTGGCCGCCGCGGGCGCCGACATGGCCGCGCGCATCGACGCGCAACTGGCCATCCTGGAGGCCAAGGAGCGCGCGATGGTGGTGCAGCAGGCCTCCACCAGCGTGGCCGACGCCACGCGCCAGCCCTGGTTCTGCTCGGGCTGCCCGCACAACACCAGCACCGTCGTGCCCGAAGGTTCGCGCGCGATGGGCGGCATCGGCTGCCACTTCATGGCGACCTGGATGGACCGCTCCACCATCGGCTTCACGCAGATGGGCGGCGAGGGCGTGCCATGGGTGGGCCAGCAGCCCTTCACGACCGACCAGCACATCTTCGCCAACCTGGGCGACGGCACGTACTTCCACAGCGGCCTGCTGGCCATCCGCCAGAGCATCGCGGCGGGCGTGAACATCACCTACAAGATCCTCTACAACGACGCGGTCGCCATGACCGGCGGCCAGCAGGTCGGCGAGCGCCCCGAGGGCCACTCGGTGCTGCAGATTGCCGAGAGCCTGCACGCCGAAGGCGCCAAGAAGGTCGTGATCGTCACCGACGAGCCCGAGAAGTACGAGGGCGTGAGCATTCCGGGCGACCACGTGCAGGTGAAGCACCGCGACCTGCTCGACGACATCCAGCGCGAGTTCCGCGCCATCGCCGGCACCACGGCCATCATCTACGACCAGACCTGCGCCACCGAGAAGCGCCGCCGCCGCAAGCGGGGCACGGCCGTCGATCCGGCCAAGCGCGTGGTCATCAACGAGCTGGTCTGCGAAGGCTGCGGCGACTGCAGCGTGCAGAGCAACTGCCTCTCGGTGGAGCCGCTGGAAACCGAATTCGGCCGCAAGCGCACCATCAACCAGAGCAGCTGCAACAAGGACATGAGCTGCCTGAAGGGCTTCTGCCCGAGCTTCGTCACCGTCGAAGGCGGCCAGCTCAAGAAGAAGGGCAAGAACAAGGCGGCCACGCCGGCCGAGTTCGGCCTGCTGGCCGAGCCCGCCATTCCGTCGCTCGCGGGCGGCAAGGTCTGGGGCGTGGTGGTGGCCGGCGTCGGCGGCACCGGCGTGATCACCATCGGCCAGCTGCTGGGCATGGCCGCGCACATCGAGGCCAAGGGCATCGTCACGCAGGACGCGGCGGGCCTGGCGCAAAAGGGCGGTGCCACCTGGAGCCACGTGCTCATCGGCGACACGCAGGACGACATCCGCACCACCCGCGTGGGCACTGCGGCGGCCGACCTGATCCTGGCCTGCGACCCGCTGGTGACGATCAACGCCGAGACCATGGCGCGCATGCGCGAAGGGCGCACGCACGTGGCGCTCAACAGCCACAGCGCGCCCACGGCGGCCTTCGTGCGCAACGCCAACTGGCAGAACCCCGAAGACGCCTGCGCCGCTGAAATTGCACGCGCCGTGGGCATCGACGGCCTGGGCGCCTTCGACGCCGACGCCGCCGCCACCGCGCTGATGGGCGACACCATCTACGTCAACCCGATGATCCTGGGCTACGCCTGGCAAAAGGGCTGGGTGCCGCTGGCGCACGAGTCGCTGATGCGCGCCATCGAGCTGAACGCCGTGGCCGTCGAGAACAACAAGACCGCCTTCGAGTGGGGCCGCCAAGCCGCCGTGCGTCCGGACGAGCTGCAAAAGCGCGTGCGCCCGGGCCAGGTCATCGAGTTCAAGAAGCGCGAGACGGTCGAGGCCCTGGTGGCGCGCCGCGCCGAGTTCCTGGCCGGCTACCAGAACGCCGCCTACGCCGAGGAATACAAGGCCTTCGTCGGCCGCGTGCAGCAGGTCGAGTCGACCGTCGGCAAGAGCACGGGCCTGGCCGAAACGGTGGCGCGCTACCTGTTCAAGCTCATGGCCTACAAGGACGAGTACGAAGTGGCCCGCCTGCACACCGACCGCACCTTCCTGGACCGCGTCGAGGGCATGTTCGAAGGCGACTACAAGCTCAACTACCACCTGGCGCCGCCGCTGCTGGCCAAGAAGAACACCAAGGGCCAGCTGCAGAAGCAGAAGTTCGGCCCCTGGATGCTCACGGGCTTCCGCTTCCTGGCGAAGCTCAAGGGCCTGCGCGGCACGGCGCTCGATGTCTTCGGCCGCACCGAGGAACGCAAGACCGAGCGCGCCCTCATCGGCGAGTACCGCGCCAGCATCGAGGAAGTGCTCAAGGGCCTGCGCGCCGACAACCACGCGCTGGCGCTGGAGATCGCGAGCCTGCCCGAGCAGATCCGCGGCTACGGCCACGTCAAGGAGCGCAACCTCGCAGCGGCCCGCACCCGCTGGACCGAGCTGATGGGCAAGTGGCGCAACCCCCAGGCGCAGCGCGCAGCGGCCTGATCCGCCAGGCCCGTTTCCCCTGACAAAGAGCGCCCCTGCGGCGCTCTTTGCTATTTAAACGATAGCTGAAAGCCCTCGGGGGTGCGCCGGATAAGGGCGCGAAACGGCCATCCGCGCCGAATACAATGCCCGACTGCGCGCGGCCTCCCCCGCCGAGCCTTTGACTTGCGGCCCGCATCCCTCGTGGGCGCGGAACCGCGGGCCCGGCCCGCGCATCTGAAGTCTTTTTCTTCTCTCTTCCCTCTGCTGGAGACTCTCTTGTTCATTTCCTCTGCTTTCGCTCAAACCGCGCCCGCAGCCGCCGGTGGTGGCGACATGTTGTCTTCGCTGGGCAGCATGCTGCCGCTGGTGCTGATGTTCGTGGTGCTGTATTTCGTCATGATCCGTCCGCAAATGAAGCGCCAGAAAGAGGCCCGCGCCATGATCGAAGCCCTGGCCAAGGGTGACGAAGTCGCCACGGCCGGCGGCGTGCTCGGCAAGATCACCTCGCTGAACGACCAGTACCTCGGCCTGGAAATCGCCAACGGCGTCGAGATCAAGATCCAGCGCAGCGCGGTGGTCCAGGTGCTGCCCAAGGGCGCCGTCAAGCAATAAAAGCGTGAGCTGAACCTTGCGCTTCACGGCGCAGGGCCCCAAGTCACGCCGTGTTCCATTTCTGAAACGCTTGTGAAAAGCGCCTTCTCATGAACCGTTACCCGGTCTGGAAGTACACGATCATCGTGATCGTGCTGCTCGTGGGGCTCATCTACGCCCTGCCCAATTTCTTCGGCGAGGCACCCGCGGTGCAGGTGTCCGCGGCCAAGACGACCGTCAAGGTCGATGCCGCCACCCAGACCCGGGTCGAGGAGGCGCTGAAGGCGGCCGGCCTGACGCCCGACATGGTGACGCTGGACGCCGGCTCGCTGCGCGCCCGCTTCACCACCACCGACGACCAGCTCAAGGCGCGCGACGTCGTGCAGCGCGCCCTGGTGCCCGACGCCAGCGACCCGCCCTACACGGTGGCGCTGAACCTGCTGTCGCGTTCGCCCAAGTGGCTCACGTCGCTGCATGCGTTCCCGATGTACCTGGGCCTGGACCTGCGCGGCGGCGTCGACTTCCTGCTGCAGGTCGACATGAAGGGCGCCATCGACAAGAAGGCCGAATCGTTCGCGAGCGACCTGCGCACCACCTTCCGCGACAAGAGCATCCGCGGCACCCAGGTCAGCCGCAACGGCCAGACCGTCGAGGTGACCTTCCGCGACGCGGCCTCGCTGGAGACCGCCAAGCGCCTGATCGTGGACCAGTTCCCCGACCTCAGCACCACCGACACGCAGGACGGCACCAACTGGCGCCTGACCGCCACCATCAAGCCCGAGGCGGCCCGCCGCCTGCAGGACGCCGCGCTCAAGCAGAACATCACGACCCTTCACAACCGGATCAACGAACTCGGCGTGGCCGAGCCGGTGATCCAGCAGCAGGGCCTGGACCGCATCGTCGTGCAGCTGCCCGGCGTGCAGGACACGGCCAAGGCCAAGGAAATCCTGGGCCGCACCGCCACGCTCGAAATGCGCATGGTGGACGAAAGTGCCGAAGGCCGCGCGGCTGAACTGAGCGGCGCGCCCGTGCCCTTCGGCTCCGAGAAATTCCTCGACCGCGGTGGTCGTCCGGTGATCGTGAAGAAGCAGGTGCTCGTCACCGGCGAGAACCTCACCGACGCCCAGCCCGGCTTCGACCAGCAGAGCAACCAGCCCAAGGTCGACCTGACCATGGACGCCAAGGGCGGTCGCATCATGCGCGACGTCAGCCGCGAGAACTACAAGAAGCGCATGGCCATGCTGATCTTCGAGAAGGGCAAGGGCGAAGTGCTCACGGCCCCGTCGATCAACGGCGAGCTGGGCAACCGCTTCCAGGTCTCGGGTTCGATGACGGTGGCCGAAGCCAGCGACCTGGCCCTGCTGCTGCGCGCCGGCTCGCTGGCCGCGCCCATGGAGATCATCCAGGAGCGCACGATCGGCCCGACGCTCGGCGCCGACAACATCGAAAAAGGCTTCAAGAGCGTGATGTACGGCTTCCTGGCCATCATGGTCTTCATGTGTGCCTACTACGCGCTGTTCGGCCTGTTCTCGTCGATCGCGCTGGCCGTGAACCTGATGCTGCTGGTCGCCATTCTCTCGATGCTGCAGGCCACGCTCACGCTGCCCGGCATCGCGGCCATGGCGCTGGCCATCGGCGTGGCCATCGACTCCAACGTGCTGATCAACGAACGTGTGCGCGAAGAATTGCGCAACGGCGCCTCGCCGCAGGCCGCCATCCATGCCGGCTACGACCGCGCCTGGGGCACGATTCTCGATTCGAACGTGACCACGCTGATTGCGGGCATTGCGCTCTTGGCCTTCGGCTCGGGCCCGGTGCGCGGCTTCGCGGTGGTGCACTGCATCGGCATCGTCACCTCGATGTTCTCCGCCGTGTTCTTCTCGCGTGGCCTCGTGAACTTCTGGTACGGCCAGAAGAAGAAGCTCAAGTCTGTGTCGATCGGCACCGTCTGGCGGCCCAAGACCGACGGCACGGCCGTGGTCGACACCAAGTAACGGCCGAGGACCATCGCCATGGAATTCTTCCGCATCCACAAGACCATCCCGTTCATGCGCCATGCCCTGGTGCTGAACATCATTTCCTTCGCAACCTTTGCGCTGGCGCTGTTCTTCCTGTTCCACCGCGGGCTGCACCTGTCGGTGGAGTTCACCGGCGGCACGGTGATGGAAGTGGCCTACGAGCAATCGGCCGACATCGGCAAGGTGCGCGAGGCCGTCACCAAGCTCGGCTATCCCGAAGTGCAGGTGCAGAACTACGGCACCTCGCGCGACGTGCAGATCCGCCTGCCCACCCAGAAGGGCATGAGTTCCGACCAGCAGAGCGCGCAGGTCATGCAGGCGCTGAAGTCGGTCGACCCGTCGGCCACGCAGCGCGGCATCGAGGTCGTCGGGCCGCAGGTCGGCGACGAGCTGACCTCCAACGGCATCAAGGCGCTGGCCATGGTGGTGATCGGCATCATGATCTACCTGGCGTTTCGTTTCGAGTGGAAGTTCGCGCTGTCCACCGTGCTGGCCAACCTGCACGACGTGGTGATCATCCTGGGCTTCTTCGCCTTCTTCCAGTGGGAGTTCTCGCTGGCGGTGCTCGCGGCGGTGCTCGCGGTGCTGGGTTACTCGGTGAACGAGTCGGTCGTGATCTTCGACCGCGTGCGCGAGAACTTCCGTCGTTACCGCAAGATGACGACCACCGAAGTGATCGACAACGCGATCACCTCGACCATCAGCCGCACGATCATCACCCACGGCTCCACGCAGCTCGTGGTGCTGTCGATGTTCTTCTTCGGCGGCCCCACGCTGCATTACTTTGCGCTGGCGCTGACCATCGGCATCTGCTTCGGCATCTACTCGTCGTGCTTCGTGGCCGCCGCGATCGCGATGTGGCTGGGCGTGAAGCGCGAGGACCTGATCAAGGGTCCGCCGGTCAAGCGCGACGGCGATTCCGGCGGCGACGACCCGAACGCCGGCGCCGTCGTCTGAGGGATACTTCGGCGCCAGCTTCGCGTCACCCGCACTTGTGCGGTGGCGCATCCCGATGCAAGCTCGGGGCTGTCGCCGATGAACCGTTCTCTCCGGCCTTTCCGATCCATCAATGAGCACTGCGCGGTCCGCTTCTTCCCTGCAGCTCGCACGCGAGGCGCGTGAGCGTTTCGTGGCGGCCACGGAAGGCGCGATCGCTCCGCTGGCCCAGGCCATCCGCGACCGGCTGACCGCGGTGGCCTCCGATGTCGGCAGCGCGCGCACCATGCAGGAAAGCCGCGACGACCTCGTGGCGTTCCAGGGCCATGCCTCGCAGTGGGTGTCGCTGGCGCAGACCGGCTGGCGCAAGGCGCTGGGCACGGGCCCGGCGGGCGGCACCTCGTCGGCCCCCGCAGCGCTGCGGCTGGAGCTCATCGGCGACGAGGTGGTCGAGAGCAACATCCTCGCCTCGCGCCTGGCACAGACCATCCACGACAAGGCCAGCTTCGAGCTCAGCGACCTGCGCCTGCGCATCCAGCACCTCGAAGGCACGAACGAGCTCGACGCCCGGGACGTGCTGAAACCCGAGACCCTGGCCAAGCTGCTGGTGGAACAGTGGCTGGCCGCCGGCCTGAGCCGCGAGGCCTGGGGCCGCGTGCAGGGCACGGCGCAGCAGGCCCTGGCGGACGTGGTCGTGAAGGCCTACGAAAGCGCCAACGCCTTCCTGATCGCGCAGGGCGTGATGCCCGAAATCGACCTCAAGAGCTTCGTGCGCCGCACGGGCGATTCGGGCGGCGGCCCGTCGTCCATGGGCATGCCGGTGTCGTCGAGCATGCCGATGGGGCAGGGCTCGCCGGCAGGTGCGGCCGTGCCGCACGGCCAGCAGCCATCGCAGCCGCAGCGTCCGGGCTTCGCTTTCCAGGCCTCGCATGCGGCGTCCGTGCCGTCGTCGGGGCCGGCCTCCAGCTCGATGATGGGCAGCTCGCCGCTCGCGTTCGCGCGGCAGCGCGCGCAGACCGCGCTGCTGAGCCTCAAGCGCTTTGTCGCCGCGCGCATCGGCGGCGAGGCCGGCGCCTCGCAACCGGGCGGTGGCACGACCGGCACCGGCGGCGGCGTGGCCGCGCCCCGCGTGTTTTCACGCACCTTTGCCGGCGCCATCGCCGATGCCGAGGTCGCCTACCGCATGGCGGCCACGCAGTACATCGACGGCGGTGGCGAGCAGGCCACGCTGATCCAGCAGACCGCGGTCGACCTGCGCCGGCGCACCGCCGAGCTCAAGAAGCGCGCGCCCACCACGGCCGACAAGGCCACGGTCGAGATCGTGGCGCTGATGTTCCAGGCCATCCTCGCGGAAGAGCGCATTCCGTTCTCCGCCCGCGTGTGGTTCGCGCGGCTGCAGATGCCCGTGCTGCGCGTGGCCATCGCCGAGCCCGAGTTCTTCGGCACCCTGCAGCATCCCGCGCGCATGCTGATCGACCGCATGGGCTCCTGCGTGATGGGCTTCGACGCCGCCGCCATCACCGGCAGCGCGCTCGAGAACGAGATCAAGCGCGTGGTGCAGGTGATCGAGCAGTACCCCGAAACCGGCCAGCGCGTGTTCAAGCTCGTGTTCGACGAGTTCGTCGCCTTCCTCAGCCGCTACCTCACGCAGAGCGACGCCACGCAGCGCGTCATGAGCGTGGCGCAGCAGGTCGAGCAGAAGGAGACGATGGCGATCCAGTACACCATCGAGTTGCGCAAGATGCTCAACGACATGCCGGTGCGCGACGAGATCCGCGAGTTCCTGTTCAAGGTCTGGGCCGAGGTGCTGGCCATCGCCGCGCTGCGCTACGGCGCACAGGGCGAGCACACCGTGATGCTCAAGCGCGTGGCCTCCGAGCTGGTCTGGGCCGCGAGCGCCAAGCCCAACCGCGCCGACCGCGCCCGCGTGATTCAAGACCTGCCGCAGCTGCTGCAGCGCCTGCGCCAGGGCATGGACCTGCTGGGCATCGTCGGCGAGCCGCAGGAAGGCCACATCAAGACCATCGGCGCCACGCTCACCGACGCCTTCATGTCGAAGACCGAGGCCATTCCCCAGGCCAAGATCGAGGCCATGGCCGAGCGGCTGGCGCATCTGGAGGATTTCGTGACCGACGACGGCAGCGCCTCCAGCCTGCCGCTGGACGCGCAGAGCATCGAACTGCTGCTCGGCGTGGACGCGACCGCGATCGAGGTCATTTCCGACACCGCCGGCGTCAAGGTGGCTGAAGACATGCTCGCGTGGACGCACGAGCTGCAGGTGGGCAACTGGTTCATGCTGGACCACAACGACCGCGTGACTCAGGTCCAGTTCGTCTGGCGCAGCGACCGCAAGCAGCTGCACCTGTTCGCCTCGGCCGACGGCCGCAGCTTCCTCATCCAGGCTGGGCGCTTGGCGATGTACCTGCAGGCCGGCCTGCTGGTGCCGGCCGAGGAAGAAACGCTCACCGCGCGCGCGACGCGCGAGGCGCTGGCGAAGCTCGATGCGAATCCCGAGCGGCTGCTGAACTAGTCAGCCGCGCGGCGGTTCTCGTCTGTTCCGGGGAGAGTTTGAACTGCCTTGGGGGCGAGCTCAGTGTGCCGTACGGCCTTCGCGGCTCTCGCAGAGCTCGTCGAGCACGAGGGCATCGGGCTCGATGCCGGTGCTCCAGTGCACCATCAGCACGATGATCTTGAGTTCGTCCAGCGCCACCGGGTCGCCCGGTGCGGCCATCGCGCGCTCGACGACGATCTCGCGCAGGCCGCAAGGCAGCACGTTCGACAGTTCAAGAAAACGGATGAAGCCGAGGCATTCGGCGCCGAGGTGTTCCTGCTCCGACGGCGAGTACACACGCATCGACTGGCTCGACTGGGGCAGCGCCGCATCGGGCGCGCCGCCCAGCGTGACGCGGGCGGTGGTGATGGCGTTGTCGTCATCGCCTTCACGGGCCTGGTGTTCAAACTGCAGGCCTTGCGTGGCAAGGCTCAGGCCGTCGAGCCACTGCAGGGCGTCGCGAATTTCTTCCGCCTCGAAACCGTGCGCACTGAGCTTGCGGCCCAGCTGTTCGGGTTCGGGGCAGGCATCGCCGCGCCAGTAGTTTTCATACACAAACACGAGCACTTCGAACATAGGGCCAATATAGCCCAGGAATCTGTCGTGTGTCCCCGGGCTTTCGTGCACTTTGCGCGTCAGCCGACGGCGGCTCTTTGAAACAGGCCGCCGGGCAAGCGCGAGACGTGCCCGTCGAGTTCAAGCTCGAGCATCTTCGCCTGCAGCTGGGCCGCGCTCCAGCCGGTGCGTGCGCTCAGTGCATCGAGGCTCACCGGGTCGAAGCCAAGGGCATCGAGCAGCGGATGCTCCGGGGCCGGCGAAGGCGTGTCGGTGGAAGGCGTGCGAGCGGCCGGCGCGAGCGGCGGAAGCTCTTCGAGGATGTCGTTCACCGACTCGACCAGCTTCGCGCCCTGCCGGATCAGCGCGTGGCAGCCGCGCGATTGCGGCGAGTGGATCGAGCCCGGGATCGCGAACACTTCCTTGCCCTGCTCCGAGGTGAGCCGAGCGGTGATGAGCGAGCCCGACGCCAGTGCGGCCTCGACCACCAGCGTGCCGCGCGCCAGGCCCGCGATGAGGCGGTTGCGCTTGGGAAAGTTCTGCGTGAGCGGCGGCGTGCCCAACGGCAGCTCGCTCACGATCAGCCCTTGCAGCGTGATGCGGTGCGCCAGGTCGCGGTGCCGCGCGGGGTACACGCGGTCCAGGCCGGTGCCGACCACGGCCACCGTGGCGAGTACCGGTGCGTCGCCGGCCGCGTCGAGCGCGCCCAGGTGCGCCGCGCCATCGATGCCGAGCGCCAGTCCCGAGACCACGGGCAGGCCCGCTTCGCCCAGCGCCCGTGCGAAGGCGCGCGCATGGCTGGCGCCCTGCGGCGTCGGGTTGCGGCTGCCGACCACGGCAAGGCTGCGGCCGAGTTGCGTGAGGTCGAAGGCGGCGGCGCCTAGCACGTAGAGCATCAGCGGCGGGTCGACCATCTCGAGCAGCGAGCCCGGGTAGCCGGCGTCGCCGAGCGTCACGACGCGGCGCGTGATGGCGCCGCCAGTGGGGTCGTCCGCGGGGTGCAGCCATTGCCAGGTCTGGTCGACCTGCGCCTGCAGGCCGGAAGGCGGCTGCTTCAGCGCGGCGGCCTGGGCGGTGCTGACGACTTCGCACAGCGTTGCCTCGGGCTGCGCAAAGATCGCGTCAGGCAGCCCGAAGGCCGCGAGCAGGCGGCGTGCGGCGCCGTCGCCGACGCCTGGGGTCAGTGAAAGTCGCAGCCAGCCTGCGAGTTCTGCGCGTTCCAAACGAGTGTGCGAGAAAGAAGCCTCAGGCGCGTGTCAGGGATTGACGAGGAAGTCGCCGGCGCGGGGAGTGTCGTTGATTTCGAGCACGAGTGCGTACGAGACTTTCTCGAAGGTGCGGAACACCATCAGCAGGCCGATGCGTTCGTTCGGCAGCTTGATGGTTTCCTTGCGTGCGCCGGTGCGGTCGAGGATGGTCTCGCCGTTCTTCAAAATGGCCAGCACGTGGCCGTTGTCGACGCCGTCGCGCGTGCCCTTGTTGATGGCCACGACCTGGTTCTGCGCCGCGTACTGCACGGCGTTGCCGTAGACCGACACGATGCGGCCGTCCACCTGGGTGGAGGGCGCGCGCGGTGCGTAGCTCAGCAGCTGGCGCGGCGGCTCGGGCAGCAGGCGGTCGCCGGCGCGCATTTCCTCGCGCGACGCAATGATGTCGATGCTGGCCGGCACGACCGTGATGACGTCCTTGTCGCCGGTCGTCTCGATGGTGGTCGATTCGCCGCGCTGCAGCTGCGCCTTGCCCAGGTACTGCGCCTCGTAGCCGAGGATCTCGCCGGTGCCGGGGTCTTTCAGCGGTGTGGCGCTGCGGAAGATGCGGTAGTGCTGCACCGGGCCCGGCTTCTCGACCAGCGGCGATTCGGCGTTGCCGCGCGCATAGGCGCGGTCGCCACGCGACAGCAGCACGCGGCTGTCATTGCCGGCCACGATGCGCGGCGCGGCGTCGAGCGTGTTGGCATCGACCACGATGGGTTCGCTGAGGAAGGGCTCGATCAGGCTCGGGTTGAGCGTGGGCAGGGCCATGCCGGCGAGCGAGTCGAAGCGCGTGCGCGGCGACAGCTTGATGGTGCCGCCGTCGCCGCCAGAGACGCCGCGGCGCGTGGTCAGGCGCGCGCGGCCGCCGCTCTTGTCCAGGTACAGCACCTGCCCCGGGTAGATGCGGTGCGGGTCCTGGATCTCGTTGATGTTCATGCCCCACAGCTCCGGCCAGCGCCAGGGGCGCAGCAGGTACAGGCGCGAGATGGCCCAGAGCGTGTCACCGGGCTTGACGGTGTACTCGTCGGGCGCCTTCGGCGACAGCTCGCTCAACGGCACGCCGGCCTGGGCGGTCTGCTGGGCGGTGGCGCGCTGCTGGGGCGTGACGGGGTAGGTCGTCTGCGCCCAGGCCGCCGTGGCGCCGCAACTGCCGGCCACTGCCAGGGCGGCCGTCCAGAAGGCAAAGAAGGTCGGGCGCTGGTGTTCGGTGGAGCTGGGCTGTGTCATGTCTGGATGGGTGAGCGCACGAAGTATCGTGGCGCATACGAATCTCACAATTTGCTACGAATTCTGCGCCCGAAGCCCTTGCAAGGGCAACGTTTTCGCGTCAATGCGCCGCGACGCGTCGCGGAATTGGCGAAAATAGCCACAACTTCCCCCCGATTTCATGGCCAAACGAATCATTCTGAGTTACCCCGACAAGCGCCTGCACACGGTGGCCAAGCCGGTGCAGGGCGTGGACGCGCGCATCAAGACGCTGGTCGCCGACATGCTGGAAACCATGTACGACGCGAGCGGCATCGGCCTGGCCGCGACCCAGATCGACGTGCACGAGCGCGTGGTCGTGATCGACGTCTCCGAAGAGCGCAACGAGCCGATCGTGCTCATCAACCCCGAAATCACCTGGGCCAGCGACGAAAAGGTGCTGAATGAAGAGGGCTGCCTCTCGGTGCCCGGCATCTACGACGGCGTGATGCGTTCCACCTCGGTGAAGGTTCAGGCGCTCGACGCCGACGGCAACACCCACACCATCGAGGCCGACGGCCTGCTGGCCGTGTGCATCCAGCACGAGCTCGACCACCTCATGGGCAAGGTGTTCGTCGAATACCTGTCGCCGCTCAAGCGCAACCGCATCAAGAGCAAGCTCCTCAAGCAGCAGCGCGAGGACATGAAAGAAGCACGGGCATGAGCCACCGGGCTGCGTGGTCCTCGCTGGCCGCCGCCGGACTGTTGTTCCTGGCAGGTTGCGTCAGCGAACCCACGCGCATCCCGCCCGGCACCTCCGCCGCCGAAACCCTGCAGCGCCTGGGCGCGCCCACCGGCCGCTACCCGCTCAACGGCGGCGGCGAGCGCCTGCAGTACTCGCGCATGCCGGCCGGCTTCGAGGTGGTCGACATCGACCTCGACGCCTCCGGCAAGGTCGTCTCGGTGACCCAGGTGCTCACCGAGGCGCGCTTCGACCACGACATCCAGATCGACCGCTGGCGCCAGAACGAGGTGCTGGCCTTCTACGGCAAGCCCTACGAAATCAGCCGCGTCAGCTCCTTCGACGGCACCGTCTGGACCTGGCGCTACAAGGCCATCAACGAGCGCCGCATGCTCTATATCTACATCGACCCCACCGGCGTGGTGCGCCGGTACCACACGGGGGATGACCTCGAATTCGAACGGATCCGGGATTGAGCGCGTTGAAAGTCGTTTTTGCGGGCACGCCCGAGTTCGCGCGCGTCGCCCTGGAGGCCATCGCCGCCGCCGGCCATGACATCGTCGGCGTGATGAGCCAGCCCGACCGGCCCGCCGGCCGCGGCATGAAGCTGCAGGCGTCGCCCGTCAAGCAGTGCGCCGTGGCCCACAACTGGCCCGTGGCCCAGCCGCGCAGCCTGCGGCTGGACGGCAAGTACCCCGACGAGGCCACGGCCGCGCGCGACACGCTGCTCGCGTGGCAGCCCGACGTGATGGTGGTCGCGGCCTACGGGCTGATCCTGCCGCAGTGGGTGCTCGACCTGCCGGTGCACGGCTGCCTCAACATCCACGCCAGCCTGCTGCCGCGCTGGCGCGGCGCGGCGCCGATCCACCGCGCCATCGAGGCCGGCGACGCGCAGACCGGCATCACCATCATGCAGATGGACGCGGGCCTGGACACCGGCGACATGCTGCTGCGCGAGGCGCTCGACATCGCCCCCGACGAGAACACCGCCCGCCTGCACGACCGGCTGGCCGCGCTCGGCGGCCGCATGGTGGTCGAGGCGCTGGCGCAGATCGGGCAACTCACCCGCACGCCGCAGCCCACCGAAGGCATCACCTACGCCCACAAGGTCGAGAAGCACGAAGCGCTGATCGACTGGACACAGCCGGCCGCCGCCATCGTGCGCCGTGTGCTGGCCTTCGATCCGTTCCCCGGCGCAAACAGCCCGCTCGGCGGCGAGACCGTCAAGCTCTGGGCCGCGCACGTGGCGGCCGGCCCTGCAGGCGCCGCGCCCGGCACCATCGTCTCGGCCGATGCAACGGGCGTCGCCGTGGCGGCGTCGGACGCCACCGTGGTGCTCACCGAACTGCAACGCCCGGGCGGCAAGCGCCTGCCCGCGGCGGACTTCCTGCGCGGCTTCGACCTGAAGGCCGGCCAGGTCTTCGGCTGATGTTTCTCTCGTCCACGCTGCGCCGCCAGCCCGAGTTTCGCGCCGGCATGCGCGACATGGCCTCGGCCGCGCTCGGCATCGGCGCCTGGGGCCTGATGACCGGCGTGGCCATGGTCAAGTCGGACATGAGCGTGCTCGAGGCCGTGGCGATGACGCTGTTCGTCTACGCCGGCAGCTCGCAGCTGGCCGCCATCCCGCTGCTGGCCGCGGGCGCGCCGGCCTGGGTGATTTTGGCGACCGGCTTCTGCGTCAACCTGCGCTTCGTGGTGTTCAGCCTGCACCTGCGGCCCTACCTCATGCACATGCCGCGCTGGCGCCGCCTGCTGCACGGCTACCTGACGGCCGACCTGAGCTACGCGCTCTTCACGAAGCAGTACACGGCCCCGCCGACCACGCCCGCCGAGCGGCTGGCGCAAGAGGCCTACCTCACCGGCAACTACTTCGTGACCTGGTGCGCGTGGATGGGCATGAGCCTGCTGGGCATCGCGCTGGCCAACCTCATTCCGCAGACCTGGGGCCTGGGCTTTGCCGGCGTGCTGAGCCTGGTGGCCATCGTCTGCTCGATGGCGACGACGCGGCTGCGCGTGCTGGCCGCGCTCATCGCGGGCGCCACGGCGGTCGCGGCCTACGCGCTGCCGCTCAAGCTCAACATCGTGGTCGCGATCGGCGTGGCCGTGCTGCTGTGCTTCTGGCTCGAAAAGCAGTTCGGGCTCGACCCCGACGCGGAGGACGACAAATGAGCGGCGGCGGCACCGACTGGTGGTCCCTGGCCGTGATCGCCGGCCTCGCCGGTGTCACCGTGCTCACGCGCTGCTTCTTCTTCATCCTCGACCGGCCCTGGGGCCTGCCCGAGTGGGCGCACCGCGCGCTGCACTACGCGCCAGCCGCCGCGCTGGCCGGCGTGATCGCGCCCGAGATCGTGATGACGCAGGGCCACCTGATCACCACCTTGCACGACGCCCGCCTCTACGCGGCGGTCGTCGGCGGCGCTTATTACTTCTGGCGGCGCGGCGTGCTGGGCACGATGCTGGCCGGCATGGCGGTGTATCTGCCCCTGCACCTCGGCCTAGGCTGGTGATCGGCTCAGACTAGTCGAGCTTCACGCCGGCGGTCTTGATGATGTTGCCCCAGCGCTCGCTCTCCGCGCGCGAGAGCTTGTAGAAGTCCTGCGGCGTGCCGGGCAGCGCCTCGAAGCCGAACTCCGCAAACAGCTTCACCACCTTCGGCGCCTTCATCGCCTTGTGCAGCTCGGTGTTGATGCGCGCCACGGCCTCGGGCGGCATGCCGGCGGGGCCGATCAGGCCGTGGAAGGCGTAGGCGTTGACGTCGCTGAAGCCGGCCTCGACGAAGGTCGGCACCTCGGGCAACGCACCGGCGCGCTGCGGCAGCGCGATGGCCAGCACCCGCACCTTGCCCGACTTGATGATCGGCAGGCCCGAGGCCAGGTCGAGCATCATCGTCGGCACCTGGCCGCCCATCACGTCGGTCATGGCGGGCGCGGCGCCCTTGTACGGCACGTGCGTGATCGTCAGGCCCGCCTTCTGCTTGAACAGCTCCATCGCCATGTGGTGCGGCGAGCCGTTGCCGGGCGAGGCGTAGCTCACCTTGTCGGGGTTGGCCTTCACGTAGCGCACGAACTCGGCCACGTTCTTCGCGGGGAAGTCGGGGTGTACCACCAGCGCCACCGGGAAGCGCCCGATGGTGCCGATGTAGGTGAAGTCGGTCGCCGGCTTGTAGGGCAGCTTGGCGAACATGTGCTCGTTGAACAGCAGCGCTGCGTTCTCGGCCTGCATGATCGTGTAGCCGTCGGGCTTGGCCTGCATCATCACCGACACGCCGATGTTGGTCGACGCGCCGGGGCGGTTGTCGATGATCAGCGGCTGGCCGAGCGAGGGCTGCATGGCCTCGGCCAGCGAGCGCGCGAGGTTGTCGGTGCCGCCGCCGGCCACGTAGGGCACGATCCATTTCACGGGCTGGCTGGGATAGGCCGCAGGCTGCGCCGACGCGAAGGGTGCGGCGGCGAGCGCGAGGGTCGCGGCCAGCAGGGGAAGGAAGCGCTTCATCGTTTGTTGTCTCCGTTGCTTTGTTGAAAAAAGGGGGCGGCTCAGGTGCCGCGCAGGACCTGCCAGAGCTCGCGGTCGCGCTCGGCGGTCCAGACGACCGGGTGCTCGATGCCGCGCAGCTCGTCGTACGCCCGCGAGACGTCGAAAGGCAGCACGTGCTGGAACACCGGCCAGCCGCCGAAGCGCGGCGTCATGGCCGCCTCGGCGCGCGCGAAGCAGCCCTTGAGCGTCTCGCCCGCGGCGATGCCCGCGCGCACGCTGTCGAGCAGCGTCGAGAGAAAGTCCTTCGTGAGCCCGATCGCCTCGGCGCAGACCGCTTCGCCCTGCAGCACCGCGCCGCGCCCGGGCACCAGCACGCGCGGCTGCAGCGCGCGCACCGCGTCGAGCGTGCCGGCCCAGTCGCCGATGTAGGCGTCGCCCGCGTAGACGCCGCAGTGGTTCTCGACCACGTCGCCCGCAAACAGCACGCCGCTGTCGGGCAGCCAGGCGACGGTGTCGCCGCTCGAATGGCCGCGCCCCAGCGCCATGAGCCGCAGTTCGCGGCCACCGCCCAGCGGCAGCGTCATCTCGCGCTCGAAGACCGTGGTCGGGAAGGTCAGGCCCGGGATCTCTTCCACGCCCGCGAACAGGCGCGGGAAGCGGCCCACCTCCGATTCGAAGTCGGCCTGGCCGCGCGTGCGGATCCAGTCGAGCGTGCCGTTGCTGGCGACGATCTCCTGCACCTCGTCGAAGGCGCTCGCGCCCATCACGCGCACCGCGTGGTAGTGGGTGAGCACGATGGTGCGGATCGGCTTGTCGGTCACGCTGCGGATCGCCGCGAGGAAGTCGCGCGCCATGCGCGGCGTGGGGCGGGTGTCGATCAGCACCACCTGCTCGTCGCCGACGACGAAGCCGCAGTTGGGATCGAAGTCGCTGATGTAGCCGTAGGCGCCCGGTGCGAGTTCCTGCAGGCGGGGCTTCTGTTCGCGGGTGTCGGAGGCGGAAGCGAAAGAGACGGTGGCGGTCATGGGGTGGGTGTCGTGGTCTTGGGGATGTCGTCGTCGGCCTCGGCCGCCGCGCGGATGCAGGCGAGCAGCACGGCCTGGTCGGCGCACTGGTTGGCCAGCAGCAGCACGAGGCGGGCGTTGAGGTCGGCGCTCTGCGCCTCGGTGCGGCCTTCGTGCGCGGCCAGCAGCGCGGCGTAGAAGCCGTCGGGGTCGGGGATGCGGGGCTCGGTGATCATGGGGACGAAGCGGTGAGTGCGAGCGCCGTGCGGACGGCGGCGGCGATCGTGTCGGGGGTGGCTTGCGCAAGGAGCGCAGCGCGGTAGGCATCGGGGCGCACGAGCACGAAGCCGCCCGCTGCACTGGTGTCGAGGCCGAGGTGGCGCGCCAGCGTTTCGTCGGCCTGCAAGGTCGGCAGGCCGCTGTCGCCGCCCACGGCCAGCAGGCGCAGCGGCAGTGCGGCCGTGGCATCGCACGCGGCCTGGGCCTGTGCGCGCGTCGGCGCGAACCACAGGCCCAGGCACTGCGTGCCCTCGGCCAGCAGCTGCATCAGCGTGGTCTGGCGCCCGTCGGCCCAGCGCAGCGGCAGGTTCTGCACCGTGCGCGCGCCCTCGGGCAGCAGCGGCGCGGCGGGGTAGTCGTTGGCGACCGACATGCGGCCCGTGTTGACCAGCGCACGCGCGAAGGTGTGGCGCTTGGCCAGCGCCACCACGGCGCGGCGCAGCGTGTGCTCGGCCGGCGAGCGCGGCGCGAGAAAACGCGCCGACCGGCTCGTGACCGTCAGGTTCTCCTGCGCGGCCGGGCGGCGCTCGGCGTCGTAGCTGTCGAGCAGCGCATCGCCAGCCTTCCCCTGCGCGACCAGCGCGAGCTTCCAGCCGAGGTTGGCCGCGTCCTGGATGCCGGTGTTGCCGCCGCGCGCGCCGAAGGGACTCACCACGTGCGCGGCGTCACCGATGAAGCACACGCGGCCGTGGCGGAAGCGCTCCAGCAGGTGGTCGCGGTAGCCGTACGGGCCGATCCACACGAACTCGAACGCCACGTCGGGCCCGAGCTGTTCGCGCAATCGCGCACCGGCCACCTCGGGGCGGCTGATCTCGGCGGGATCGCAGTCCTCGGGCATCTGGTAGTCGATGCGCCACACGCCGTCGGCCATCAGGTGCTGCCACACGCCGCGGCCTTCGTTGAAGGGCGCATCGACCCAAGTCCAGCGCTCGGTGGGCAGCGGTTTTTCAAAGCGTACGTCGCTGATGCACCAGCGGTCGGTGCTGCGCGAGGCGTGCGAAGCCACGCCGAGCTGCGTGCGGATCGGGCTGTTCGCGCCCGTCGCGTCGATCAGGTGGTCGGCCTCGATCGTGTAGCTGCCGGCGGGCGTCTCGACGTCGATGCGCACACCGTCGGCCAGCGGCTCGACGTGCGTCACGCGGCTCTTCCAGCGCAGGTCGGTCACGCCGAGTTCGAGGATGCGATCGACCAGGAACCACTCGATGTAGAACTGCTGCAGGTTGATGAAGGGCGGCTGCGTCGAGACGCTGGTGGCCTGCAGGTTGAAGTTGTAGACCTCCTCGTCGCCCGAGAAGGTGCGCCCGAACGACCAGGTGACGCCCTTGGCCGCGATGCGTTCGTAGATGCCCAGGCGCTCGAAGATTTCTAGGCTCTTCTGTGCGTAGCAGATGCCGCGCGACGAGGCGCCGCGCACGCCCACGGTGTCGTCCTCGTCGAGCAGCACGGCGCGCACGCCGCGTTGCGCGAGGTCGCAGGCCAGCGTGAGGCCCGAGGGGCCGGCGCCGACGATCACGACCGGGTGGCGCACGATGGTCGTGCCGTTCAGCTCGGGCGGCGGCGTGAAGGGCCAGACCGGCAACTCGTAGGCCGGCGCGAATGCAAAGTTTTCCATGGCTCTTCTACAGCGCGTGCGCGAACTCGGCGATGGCGTCGGCCGCCTGCGGGATCAGCTCGGACTGGCCCGCCAGGTAGTGGTTGCCGCCGACGATGTCGACGTTGCGGATGCGCGCGCCGCCCGCGGCCATCCATGCGTCGCGCGTGCTCGGGAAGGTCGACTGGTCGCCGGTGTAGGTCAGCAGCAGTTGGGGCACCGTGGTGCGCGCGAGGTTGGTGGGCCCGTCGGCCTGCGAGCGCGACGACCACTGCGAGAGGAACGCGGTGAGCGAGGTGGTGCGGCCCATCGCGTTGGCCGAATAGTTCACCTGCCGCGCATCGCCCCAGACGCTGCCGGGCAGGCGCGCATTGGCATCGAGCGACAGGTCGACGCAGCGCGGATCGGCGTGCGTGCGGTAGACGACGAAGGTCTGGTCGCGCGGCGCGCCGGGTGTGCCGCGCAGCAGCGCGAGGCGCTCGAGGCACCACTGCTCGATGCGGTCCATCCGCGCCTTCTGCGCCGCGCTGAAGCGAGCGAGAAAGTCGGCCTCGTAGGGCACGCGGTGGCGCGGGTCGTACATGTCGAGCTCGGGGTCGACCGAGAGCGGGTCGTGCTCGTCGGTCACCGAGGGGTCGATCCAGTCGCGCATGAGCCGCGTGCGGCCCAGGTGCGCGGCGCACAGCGCGAGGCCGTCCACTGGGGGCAGGTCGCTGGCGTGCAGGTGCGTCGGGTCGCCGTCGGGCAGGTGCGTGGCCGTGAGCTGCTCGGCCTGTGCCTGGTAGAAGGCCGAGAGCGCCGCGCCACCCGAGTTGCCGACCAGGAACACCTTCTCGTAGCCGGCCGCGCGCAGGTACTGCACGCCGGCGCCCAGGTCCTGAATCGCACGCTCCATCAGCAGCACCGTGTCGTTGCCGACGAAGCGCGAGTTCAGGCCCATGCAGCAGATGCCGCGCTCGGCCAGCGGGCCGATGAGGTAGTGGCCCATGAAGTTGCTGGTCGGGTGCATCACGATGGCCGCGATCTTTTTCGGCCCCGGCGGCGCGCGGAAGGCGCCGTAGATGCGCGGGCGCAGCAGCTGCAGGCCCGACTGGCTGTCCATGGCCGCGCCGGGCTTCACGTCGATGACGGCAAGTTGCAGCTCAGACATGCGACGCACCTTTCGCTGCGCGAAGCGCCGCCTTGCGCGCGGTCCACGCGTCGAGGTCGGCATGGGCATGGCGCGCGTGCGCGTCCATCTCGGTTTGCGGCACGGTCGGCGTGGTGAGTTCCACGCGGATGCCGTTGGGGTCGAAGAAGTAGATCGACTCGATGATGTGGTGGTCGGTCACGCCCAGCACCTCGATGCCCGCGCCTTCGAGCCGCGCCTTGGCGGCCAGCAGGTCGGCCACCGAGTCGACGCGCAGCGCGATGTGGTTCACCCATGCAGGCGTGTTGGGCGAGGGCAGCGCCGCGGTGTCGTCGCCCAGGTCGAAGAAGGCGATGTACGCGCCGTCGCGCATCTGGAAAAAGATGTGCACGTAGGGGCAGTACTCGCCCGTGCTCGGCACGTGGTCGTTCTTGATGACGTGGGCCAGCGGCAGGCCCAGCAGGTCTTCGTAGAAGTGGCGGGTTTCCTCGCTGTCGCGGCAGCGCCAGGCGAAATGGTGCAGCCCGCGAATGGGTGGGGGCGCCGTGGGGGTGGCGGTCGTCGGCATGTCGTGTCTCCGTTGAGGCCGCGATTGGGCAATGCCGCGTCTTATGATGCAATCGAAATTAATTTATCGATTGATGAAATAACCATATATATGAACCTCACCCTGCGCCAGCTGCGCGCCTTCGCCGCCGTGGCCGAAACCGGCAGCTTCACCACCGCTGCCGGGCAGTTGCACCTCACGCAGTCGGCGCTCAGCGTGCTGGTGCGCGAGCTCGAGCGCGAGATGGGCGTGCAGCTGCTCGACCGCAACACGCGCCGCGTGCAGCTGTCGGAGGCGGGGCGCGAGTTCCTGCCCTCGGTGCACCGGCTGCTCGGCGACCTCACGAGCGCGGTCGCGGGCGTGACCGACCTGCGTGACAAGAAGAAAGGGCTGTTGCGGCTTGCAGCGCCGCAGCTCATGGCCTGCACGCTGATGCCGCGCGTGATCGCCGCCTACCGCGAGGCGTACCCCGACGTGGACGTGCGCCTGGCCGACACGCTGCCCGAGCACCTGCTGCTGGGCGTGGCTGCCGGCGACGTCGAGCTGGCCGTGGGCCAGGACGTGGCGGTAGACGCCGCCGCCATCGAGCGCCGCACGCTGTTTCGCGACCGCCACTGGCTGATCTGCCCGCCTGGCCACGCCTTCGCCAAGCGCCGCAAGGTGCGCTGGCACGAACTGGGGCCCTACACCTTCATCGCGCCCACGCGCGATTTCCGCCAGCGCGTGCTGCCCGAGCTGGGGGCCGAGGAGCGCGCCTTCCTGATGCGGCCGGGCACCCAGGAGGTGTCGTACATGACCACCGCGCTGGGCATGGTGGCCTCGGGGCTGGGGCTGACCGTGTGCCCGACCTACTCGGCGTCGCTGGTGCGCGCGCACGGGCTGCAGATGGTGCGGCTCGAGTCGCCCGACTTCCACCGCGAGGTGTGCGTGTACAGCGCGGCGCGGCGCTCGCTGTCGCCCGCGGCGGCGAGTTTCGTCGGCATCCTCGAACAGTTCGCGACCGCGCAGCCGAAGGCCTGAAAAAGCATCACTGCCCCGCAAGAGACGCGCAGGGGCGCCAGAGGGCGAAAACTACAATGCGGGCAGTCCCGTCTTTCACCATCCTCAGACCCATGAACGTCATTCGATTCACCGACCTCTGTGCGCAAGGCAAGGCCGCCGGCCAGCGCGTCTTCATCCGTGCCGACCTCAACGTGCCGCAGGACGATGCCGGCCGCATCACCGAAGACACGCGCATCCGCGCCTCGGTGCCCTGCATCCAGTTGGCGCTCGACGCCGGCGCGGCCGTGATGGTCACCTCGCACCTGGGCCGTCCGACCGAGGGCGAGTTCAAGCCCGAAGACTCGCTGGCGCCCGTCGCCCAGCGCCTGGGCGAGCTGCTGGGTCGTGAAGTGCCGCTGGTGGCCGACTGGGTCGACGGCGTCGACGTCAAGCCCGGCCAGGTCGTGCTGCTGGAGAACTGCCGCGTCAACAAGGGCGAGAAGAAGAACGACGAAGCGCTGGCCCGCAAGCTGGCCGCGCTCACCGACATCTACGTGAACGACGCCTTCGGCACCGCCCACCGCGCCGAAGCCACCACCTACGGCATCGCCCAGTTCGCCAAGGTGGCCGCGGCCGGCCCGCTGCTGGCTGCCGAGATCGACGCCATCACCAAGGCGCTGGCCCAGCCCAAGCGCCCGCTGGTCGCCATCGTGGCGGGCTCGAAGGTCAGCACCAAGCTCACCATCCTCAAGAGCCTGTCGGCCAACGTCGACCAGCTGATCGTCGGTGGCGGCATCGCCAACACCTTCATGCTGGCCGCGGGCCTTTCGATCGGCAAGTCGCTGGCCGAGCCCGACCTGCTCGACCAGGCCAAGGCCGTGATCGACGCCATGCGCGCGCGCGGCGCCGACGTGCCGATCCCGGTGGACGTGGTCACGGCCAAGACCTTCGCGGCCGACGCGCCCGCCACCGTCAAGGCCGCCACCGACGTGGCCGACGACGACCTGATCCTGGACATCGGCCCGAAGACGGCCGCCATCCTGGCCGCGCAGCTGCGCGAAGCCGGCACCATCGTCTGGAACGGCCCCGTGGGCGTGTTCGAGTTCGACGCCTTCGCGGGCGGCACGAAGGCCATCGCGCAAGCCATTGCCGAAAGCAGCGCCTTCTCGATCGCCGGCGGCGGCGACACCCTGGCGGCCATCGCCAAGTACGGCATCGAAAAGCAGGTCGGTTACATCTCGACCGGCGGCGGTGCCTTCCTCGAGGTGCTGGAGGGCAAGACCCTGCCGGCCTTCGAGATCCTGGCCAAGCGCGCGGCCGGCTGATTCCGGCGGCGGTCCGGCCACGGGAGGGAAATCCCCCGTGGCGACTGACTTCCGTTCGACACACAAAGTGTATACAGTAGCGAATACAAAACGGAGACCCCCTTCATGAGCTCGGACCGCATCCCCCGCCACGCCACCAAGATCGTCGCCACCCTCGGCCCCGCCTCCAGCACGCCGGAATTGCTGGAACAGATGATCCTGGCCAAGGTCAGCGTGGTGCGGCTGAACTTCAGCCACGGCACGGCGCAGGACCACATCGACCGCGCCACCATGGTGCGCGAAGCCGCCCGCAAGGCCGGCCGCGAAGTGGCCATCATGGCCGACCTGCAGGGCCCCAAGATCCGTGTCGGCAAGTTCGCGCAGGGCAAGATCTGGCTCGAACCCGGCGCCAAGTTCGTGCTCGACGCCTCGCGCACCGAGCTGGGCGATGTCGATGCCGTCGGCCTCGACTACAAGGACCTGCCGCGCGACGTGAAGCCCGGCGACAAGCTGCTGCTGAACGACGGCCTGATCGTGCTCACGGTCGACGGCGTCAAGGGCGAGGCGGTGCACACCACCGTCAAGCTGGGCGGCGAGCTGTCGAACAACAAGGGCATCAACAAGCAGGGCGGCGGCCTCACGGCGCCCGCGCTGACGGCCAAGGACATGGAAGACATCAAGACCGCGATGAGCTTCCAGGCCGACTACGTGGCCGTGAGCTTCCCCAAGAACGCCACCGACATGGAAATGGCGCGCCAGCTGTGCAACGTGGCGGCCGCCGAGTACGGCCACAAGCCCGGCATGATCGCCAAGATCGAACGCGCCGAGGCCATTCCGAAGCTGGAAGAAATCCTGCGCGCCAGCGACGGCATCATGGTCGCCCGCGGCGACCTCGCCGTGGAAGTGGGCAACGCCGCCGTGCCGGCGCTGCAGAAAAAGATGATCCGCATGGCGCGCGACATGGACAAGGTGGTCATCACCGCGACCCAGATGATGGAGTCGATGATCACCAACCCCGTGCCCACCCGCGCCGAGGTGAGCGACGTCGCCAACGCCGTGCTCGACGGCACCGACGCCGTGATGCTCTCCGCCGAAACCGCCTCGGGCCGCTACCCGCTCGAGACCGTGCAGGAAATGAGCCGCATCTGCGAAGCCGCCGAGGCCGCCGAAGACAAGACGCTCGACGCCGACTTCAGCGGCAAGACCTACAGCCGCATCGACCAGTCGATCGCCATGGGCGCGCTGTTCACGGCGCACCACCTGGGCGCCAAGGCCATCGTGGCGCTGACCGAGTCGGGCTCCACCATCCTGTGGATGAGCCGCCACCGCGCGCACATCCCCATGTACGCCCTGACCTCGCGCCTGGCCACGCAGCGCAAGCTGGCGCTGTACCGCAACGTGCGCCCGCTGCTCATGGATTCGGAAAGCGACCGCGACACCGCGCTGCGCCAGGCCGAGAGCCACCTGAAGAAGCGCGGCATCGTGCAAAGCGGCGACGTGTACGCCATCACCTGCGGTGAGCCGATGGGCGCGCCGGGCGGCACCAACATGCTGAAGATCTGCAGGGCGAGCTGAGTTCGTTCGCCACAAGACAAAGGCCGGCACATGCCGGCCTTTTTCATTGCGCCGTCTGGTTCAGCCGTTGCGGAACAGGAAGCTGTAGGCGTTGAGCGCCGGCACGCCGCCCAGGTGCGCATACAGCACCTTCGAGCCGGCCGGGAATTCGCCCAGCCGCACTTTCTCGATCATCCCGTGCATCGACTTGCCCTCGTACACCGGGTCGGTCAGCATGCCCTCGAAGCGCGCGCTCAAACGGATCGCCTCCAGCGTGCCCTCGTTCGGCAGCCCGTACTCGGGCCCGCCGAAGCGGCGGTCGAGCACCACGTCCTTCTCGGTGATGTCGCGGCCCAGCTCGACCAGCTCGGCCGTGTTCTTGGCGATGCGCAGGATCTGCTCGTAGGTCTGCTGCGGCTTGGCCGAGGCGTCGATGCCGATCACGCGGTCGGCCCGGCCGTCGGCCGCGAAGCCCACCACCATGCCGGCCTGCGTGCTGCCCGTGACCGAGCAGACCACGATGTAGTCGAACTTGAACCCGAGCTCGGCCTCCTGCTGGCGCACCTCCTCGGCAAAGCCCACGAAGCCCAGCCCGCCGCGCGGGTGTTCCGAGCAGCCCGCCGGGATCGGGAAGGGCTTGCCGCCGGCCGCGCGCACGTCGGCCATGGCCTGCTCCCAGCTCTGGCGGATGCCGATGTCGAAGCCCGCCGCGTCCAGCCGCACGTCGGCGCCGAGGATGCGCGACATCTCGATGTTGCCGACCCGGTCGTACACCGCGTCGGAGTAGTTGACCCAGTTCTCCTGCACCAGCACGCACTTCAGGCCCAGGTGCGCGGCGACCGCGGCCACCTGCCGCGTCTGGTTCGACTGGATGCCGCCGATCGACACCAGCGTGTCGTAGCCGCCTTCGAGCGCCTCGGGGATCAGGTACTCCAGCTTGCGCGTCTTGTTGCCGCCGAAGGCCAGGCCGCTGTTGCAGTCCTCGCGCTTGGCGTAGAGGTCGACCTTGCCGCCCAGGTGGGCGCTCAGGCGCTTCAGCGGCTGGATCGGCGTGGGGCCGAAGGTCAGGGCGTGGCGGGGGAATTTCTTCAGGTTCATCGACGCAGCTCCAAAAGCGGTGAGGGGGTGAAGCTGTCGATCGTAGGAAGAAGGGTTTGCAATGTGCTTGCGAAGTTCGCTGGATTTGGCATTCAAAAGAAGGCAGGATCGCCGAGAAGAAAGCTTTTCATCCGATAAGGAAGCCATGAGCACAACAAAGTTGCGTGCCCCGACCGAGCTCGATCGCACCGACCGCGCCATCCTGCGCGCCCTGCAGCGCGACGCCTCGGTGTCGAACGTGGCGCTGGCCGCCAAGGTGAACCTCAGCGCGCCGGCCTGCCTGCGCCGGGTCGAGCGGCTCAAGGCCGCCGGCTTCATCAAGGGCGTGGTCGCCCTGCTGGACCCCGACGCGCTCGAGGTCGGCATGCTCGTGATGATCGGCGTGGTGCTCGACCGCTCCACGCCCGACTCTTTTGCCGATTTCGAGAAGGCGGCGCAGAAGGTGTCGGGCTGCCTCGAATGCCACGTCGTCACGGGCGAATTCGACTACTTCATGCTCGTGCGCACCCGCGACAACGACAGCTTCAACCGCCTGCATGCCGAGCAGCTGCTGTACCTGCCGGGCGTGCGGCAGATCCGGACCTTCGTGGTGCTCAAGCAGGTGCTGTCGACCACGCAGTTGCCGATCTGAAAAAGTTGAAAAAGAGCTGCGCGCCAGTACCCGTGGCGCCCGGGGTGGCGTCGGCCCTGTCCCACAAGGGGGCTCGGTAGAATCGGGGTAGTTTTCTCCCGACTTTCCGCCTTCTCTTTTTCCCGTCTTTTTCTATTCCCACGAGGTATTTCCCATGGCACTCGTCTCGATGCGCGAACTGCTGGACCACGCCGCCGCCAACGGCTACGGCATTCCGGCCTTCAACGTCAACAACCTCGAACAGGTCCAGGCCGTCATGGAGGCCGCCAAGGAAACCGGCGCGCCCGTCATCCTGCAGGCCAGTGCCGGCGCCCGCAAATACGCGGGTGAAGCCTTCATCAAGCACCTGATCCAGGCCGCCATCGAGCAGTACCCGAACATCCCGCTGGTGATGCACCAGGACCACGGCCAGAGCCCGGCCATCTGCCAGGGCGCGATCGACCTGGGCTTCTCGTCCGTGATGATGGACGGCTCGCTGCACGAAGACGGCAAGACGCCCGCCTCGTTCGACTACAACGTCGACGTGACCCGCAAGGTGGTCGAGCTGGCCCACAAGGTCGGCGTCACGGTCGAAGGCGAGCTGGGCTGCCTGGGCTCGCTCGAAACCGGCATGGCCGGTGAAGAAGACGGCATCGGCGCCGAAGGCGTGCTCGACCACGCCTCGCTGCTCACCGACCCCGAAGAAGCTGCCCAGTTCGTGAAGGCCACGCAGCTGGACGCGCTGGCCATCGCCATCGGCACCAGCCACGGCGCCTACAAGTTCACGCGCAAGCCCACGGGCGACATCCTGTCGATCCAGCGCGTGAAGGAAATCCACGCCCGCCTGCCCAACACCCACCTGGTGATGCACGGCTCGTCGTCGGTGCCGCAGGACCTGCTGGAAATCATCCGCAAATACGGCGGCAACATGAAGGAAACCTACGGCGTGCCCGTCGAGGAAATCCAGGAAGCCATCAAGTACGGCGTGCGCAAGATCAACATCGACACCGACATCCGCCTGGCGATGACCGGCGCCGTGCGCAAGTTCCTGGCCGAGAACCCCGAGAAGTTCGACGCCCGCGAATGGCTCAAGCCCGCACGCGAAGCCGCCAAGCAGATCTGCAAGCAGCGCTACATCGAGTTCGGCTGCGAAGGCCAGGGCGCCAAGATCAAGGGCGACACGCTGCAGGTCGTTGCCGCCAAGTACGCCAAGGGCGACCTGGCGCAGCAAGTCATCTAACGAAGACAGACTGCGCGCCGCAGGCCACCGCTCGCGGTGGCTTTTTTCTGCGCGCACAATCCGCTTTTCCCGTCACCGTTTCCCAGCCGAGCATCCGTCCATGACCACCGTTCACACCTCTTCCATCCAGAGCCTGCCCCTGCTTGCGCGCGGCAAGGTGCGCGACAACTACGCCGTCGGCGAAGACCGCATCCTGATGGTCGCGAGCGACCGGCTCAGCGCCTTCGACGTGATCATGGGCGAGCCCATCCCGGGCAAGGGCGAGATCCTCACCAAGATGGCGCTGTGGTGGTTCGACCGCCTGGGCGCGCTGTGCCCCAACCACCTGACGGGCGAGGCGCCCGAGAGCGTGGTGCAACCCGACGAGGTGGCGCAGGTCACGGGCCGCTCGATGCTGGTCAAGCGCCTGCGTCCGATCCCGGTCGAGGCCGTGGTGCGCGGCTACCTGGCCGGCAGCGGCTGGAAGGAATACCAGGACAACCGCGCCGTCTGCGGCGTGCCGCTGCCCGAGGGCCTGACCAACGCGAGCAAGCTGCCGCGCCCGATCTTCACGCCCGCCGCCAAGGCCGCGGCCGGCGAGCACGACGAGAACATCAGCTACGAGCGCGTGGTCGAGGTCGTCGGCCCCAAGCTGGCGCAGCAGATCCGTGAGGTCAGCATCGCCATCTACGAGGCGGCGGCCCAGATCGCGCTCGCCAAGGGGATGATCATTGCCGACACCAAGTTCGAGTTCGGCCTGGACGAGAACGACACGCTGGTGCTGATGGACGAAGTGCTCACGCCCGACAGCTCGCGCTACTGGCCGGTCGAGGGCTACGAGGCCGCGCTGGCCGCCGGCACCAACCCGCCGAGCTACGACAAGCAGTTCGTGCGCGACTGGCTCGAAGCCACCAAGATCAACGGCAAGCCCTGGGACAAGACGCCCCCGGCGCCGCGCCTGCCGGCCGAAGTCATCGAGAAGACGGCCGCCAAGTACCGTGAGGCGCTGGACCGCCTCACCCACGGCTGATCTGTTTTTTCCCTAGCGGTTGCCGCTGCTGAGCAGCGCGACCGTGCGGCCGCTGCCATCGAGCAGCGCGAGCCGCCCCGGCGCCAGCCGGTAGCTGGCCGTGTTCTGCAGCGCCGACAGGAACTGCGCCTCGTTGGCGCCGCGCACCGGGTCCGCGCAGGCCATGCGGGTCGCGGCCATCTGGCCGAGCTTGAGCGACACGCCCGCGCGCGTGAACGACCCCGTGACGCGGTTGCAGCCGCCCGACCCACTGACCCGTCCGCTGTTGCGATCGAACTGCAGCTGCGCATCGCCGCCCGGCGCGATGGGCTCGTCGCCCAGCTGCACCAGGCGCCACACCGGCCCTTCGATCGGCTCGTCGAGGCTGATGCCGCTGCCGCAACCGGTCAGGGCGGTCAGCAGCAGCGCGGCCGAGGCAATGGCGGGGAGCGCGGTACGGCGGGCGAAGGAACGCATGGCCAATTTTCCTTTTCAATCTGCAACAAGTTAAAACCGGCGCCATCGTATGCGACGCCGTGGCCGGTGCGAAGACAGGCCCGATGGCGCATCCGGGCTTCTTCAGGCCCCGAGGGCCGCCAGGGCGACGCCCCCTGCGAGGCGCGCCTCGACGCAGCGGCGCACGCTGGCGGGCGTGCCGTCCTGCGCCAGCAGCGCGGGCCACTCGGCCTGGGCCTGGCGCACCGTGTCGCGCGCGATGGCCATCAAGCGCGCCGGCCGCAGCAGCCCGGCCGCGCGCAGCAGCGCCTCCAGCGCCGGCCCGTCGAAGGCGCGCAGCGTGGCGTCGATGGCGCGGTTGACGCCGTAGTCGCGCGCCGGCACGTCCTCGAAGAAGGCGGCCACGCAGACCGGGTCGTACAGCGGCGCGAGCATCGGCGCCACGCCGTCGGGGTAGCGCAGCGCCCAGTTCTTCAGGTGCGCGTCGCTGTTGCCCAGCAGGATGAAGGCCACGAGGCGGCGCACGCACTCGCGCACGTCGGCCACCGGGTTCGGCGATAGGCGGTCGAGCACGCGCAGCATGGCGGGCCAGTCGGTGGCCAGCCCGCGGCCGTACTTCTGGCGCGGCTCGTACTGCAGCACCTGCGCGAACTCTTCCATGTGGATGCGCCCGCCCTCGGGCGTGCGGTCGAAGCGGCGCACCGCCAGGATCTGCGCGAAGGGCACCTGCTCGGGCAGGTCGGCGTCGGCCCGGTCGATCACGTGGGCCTGCGCGCAGTCGAGGCCGAGCGCGCCGCACAGGCGGTAGCCGGTGTATTCGTTGGCGACCAGGTCGGGGTGGCGCGTGCTCGGCAGCTTGAGGATGAACGAGCCCGCCGCGCCGTGGCGCTTGACCACGTAGCGCCGCCCGTCCTGCACCGCCGAGAACTTGGTCACCACGCCGGGGATGGCGGCGGCGTCTTCCACCGGCATCTCGACGAAACCCGGTTCGAGCACGTCGAGCCCCAGCGCCGTGTGCCAGTGGCGCACGGTGTCGGGAATGCCTTCGGACGTGGGCACGGGCTCGACCTCGAGCGCGCCCATGAGGTCGTGGCCGGCGGCGGCCAGCAGCTCGAACTCGTCGTCGGCCGCGCAGCCGCGCTGCTGCGCCAAGCGCTCGCGGTTGTGGCCCTCGGGCAGCAGGTTCTGGAAGTAGCTGGGCCAGCGGCCGTCGCTGCGCGAGACGCGAGCGTCGCGCGCCGAGGCCAGGATCGCCCGCGTGGCCGCCTCGTCAGCGCCGCGGTAGGCCAGCGAGAGCGTGGGCCGGCCCGCATCGGCGATGTACGCCTCGTCGAAGGACACGCGCAGGATGTCGCCGTACTGCGAGAGGTACCCGATGGCGCGCCGCCCGCCACCGGGCAGGTGCAGGTGCATCCGCAGGTAGCGGATGCCGGTGTTGAAGGCGGCGCGCGTGCTCACCGTCTCACCGGTTCTCGTCGGCCAGGCTCTGCGCGATGGACGGCGGCGCGCCCACGCCCGCCGGCTGGCCGAGCAGGCGGCCGCCCGAGCGCACGAAGTCTTCGAGCTGCGGGCGCAGGCTGGCGGGCACGGGCATCAGCTCGAGCCCCAGCACGCGCGCCATTTCGAGCAGCGTCGACAGGCGCGGATCGATCTGCCCGCTTTCGATGCGCTGCACCGTCATGCGCGACAGCCCGGCGCGCGTGGCCAGCGCCTCCTGGCTCAGGCCGCCGGCCTTGCGGGCTTTTTCGAGTTCTTCGGTCAGTTGGAGCATTTCAATGCGCTTTTATCGGAAATTGAGTAGCAATGCTATCTATATGGGGCGGTGACGGCAATAAAAAAGCGACCCGCAGGTCGCTTTCTTGTTCAATTGCGCACTGAAAGGCGCAATGCGTCGTTCAGCCGTTCAGCTCAACACCACACTGCTCAGGCGGCGGCGGTACGTGGCCACCACCGGATCGTCCGGCGGAATCTGCCCGTCGGCGACCTTCACCTTCGGCGGCTCGATCACGTCGAGGATCGCGATGTAGGTCTTGCGCGCGAGGTCTTCGCTCCAGGTCTTGTCGCGCATGAGGATGTCGAGCAGCTCGTCCATCGCGTCGGTCCAGCGCTGGGCGGCCATCAGCAGGCGGGCCCGGTTGAAGCGGGCGTCGAAGTCGCGCTTGTTGGCCGCGATCTTGTCGTCGAAGTCGCCCAGCGTCGGCGCCGAGCCGGTGACGGGTGCGGCGAAATCGATGGCGTCCATCCAGCGCTGCAGCGAATCGAAGCGGCGCACCAGCGTGGTCTTGGCGATCACCGGCGCAAAGGCGACCTTGGCGTCGTCGGTGCGGCCTTCCTGCAGCAGCAGCTTGATGTAGTCGAAGCGCGCATCGTCGTTGGCCGGGTCGGTGGCCACGGCGTGCTGCAGCTTCTCGAGCGCGCCCAGGGTGTCGCCCTCGGCCAGCGCTTCCTGCGCGGCGGCGCCTTCCGAAGCCGCTTCGGCTTCGTCCGCGCCCGGCACGTGCTTGTCGAGGAATTCGCGGATCTTCTCGGCCGGAATGGCGCCCACGAAGCCGTCCACCGGCTGGCCGTCCTTGAACATCACGCAGAACGGGATGCTGCGCACGCCGAACATCTCGGACAGCTGCGAGGAAATCTGCGGCACCTTGTCGGCGTCCAGCTTGGCCAGCGTGAAGCGGCCGGCGTATTCGGTTTCGAGCTTTTCGAGCACCGGGCCGAGCTGTTTGCAGGGGCCGCACCATTCGGCCCAGATGTCCAGCAGCACCGGCGTGGCGACCGAGCCTTCGATCAGCTCGGCCTGGAAATTTTCGAGAGTGATGTCGATCATCGGGAACAGCTGGGGGTGAAACGTAAAATTGAAACCATGAACGAAACCATTCAGGTCGGTGTAGTGATGGGCTCGAACTCCGATTGGGAGACGATGCGCCACGCGGTCGAGATTCTCCAGCAATTCGGAATCAGCCACGAAGCGAAGGTGGTCTCGGCCCACCGGATGCCCGATGCGCTGTTCGCGTACGCCGAAAGCGCCGCCGGGCGCGGGCTCACGGCGATCGTCGCCGGGGCGGGCGGCGCGGCCCACCTGCCGGGCATGCTGGCGTCGAAAACCACGGTGCCGGTGCTCGGCGTGCCGGTGGCCAGCCGCCACCTGCAGGGCGTCGATTCCCTCTACAGCATCGTGCAGATGCCCAAGGGCGTGCCCGTGGCCACCTTTGCCATCGGCACCGCCGGCGCGGCCAACGCGGCGCTGTTCGCCGTGGCCATGCTGGCGGTGAACAACCCGGCACTGCGCGCCCAACTCGACGCCTTCCGCACGGCCCAGACCGCCGCTGCCGAGGCCATGGTGCTGCCGCCGCCCGAAGCGGGCGCGGCGGTGTCGCCCTTCTCGCCGCAAGGCGGGGGTGCGCTGTGAGCACCGGTCATTCGGGCCATGCCGGCGATTTGCCCATCCTCCCGGGCGCCACGCTCGGCGTGCTCGGCGGCGGCCAGCTCGGGCGCATGTTCGCGCACGCGGCCCAGCGCATGGGCTACTTCACCGCGGTGCTCGACCCCGATGCCGACAGCCCCGCCGGCCGCGTGAGCCACCACCACATCCACACCGACTACGCCGACGTCGACGGCCTGGCCCGCCTGGCCGGCCTGGCCGACGCGGTGACGACCGAGTTCGAGAACGTGCCCGCGCCCTCGCTGGAGCACCTGGCGGTCGCGCGGCCGGTGTCGCCCGCCGCCTCGGCCATCGCCATCGCGCAGGACCGCATCGCCGAGAAGGCGCACTTCACGCGCTGCGGCGTGCCCTGCGCGCCCTATGCCGTCATCGAGACGGCGGAGCAACTGGCCGCCGTCGATGACCAACTGCTGCCCGGCATCCTCAAGACCGCCCGCCTGGGCTACGACGGCAAGGGCCAGCAACGCGTGAAGACGCGCGCCGAGCTGGTCGAGGCCTGGCAGGCCGCCGGCTGCGTGCCCTGCGTGCTCGAGAAGATGCTGCCGCTCGAATTCGAGTGCTCGGTGATCCTGGCGCGCGGCCGCGACGGCCAGATCGTGCACTTCCCGCCGCAGCGCAACCTGCACCGCGACGGCATCCTCGCCGTGACCGAGGTGCATCCGCAGAACATGCCCAAGACCGTGGCGCAGGGCGCGGTCAATTCCGCCAAGAGCATCGCCAGCGGCCTCGATTACGTGGGCGTGCTGTGCGTCGAGTTCTTCGCGCTGGCTGACGGCTCGCTGGTGGTCAACGAAATGGCGCCGCGCCCGCACAACAGCGGCCACTACACGATGGAAGCCTGCGACGTGTCGCAGTTCGAGCTGCAGGTGCGCACCCTCGCCGGCCTGCCGCTGACCGCGCCGCGCCAGCACAGCCCCGCCGTCATGCTCAACCTGCTGGGCGACCTGTGGTTCCCGGGCGGCGAAGGCGACGGCGCCAAGCCGGTCGCGCCGCGCTGGAGCGAGGTGCTCGCCCTGCCCGGCACCCACCTGCACCTGTACGGCAAGCTGGCGCCGCGCCGCGGCCGCAAGATGGGCCACCTGACCCTCACCGGCGCCACGCTCGAGAGCGTGCGCGCCAATGCCTCGCAGGCCGCGCTGCTGCTGGGCCTGCCGGCGCTCGCATGATTCTCGACGGCCACGCTCCCGACGCCATCGCCGAGGCCGCGCGCGTGCTGCGCGCGGGCGGACTGGTCGCCTTCCCGACCGAAACCGTCTACGGCCTGGGCGCCGACGCCAGCAGCGACACCGCCGTCGCCGGCATCTTCGTGGCCAAGGGCCGGCCGGCCGACCATCCGCTGATCGTCCACGTGGCGGCGGGCGCCAAGGGCGCGCAGGCGCTGTCGCGCTTCGCCCAGCCGCTGCCGCCTTTCGCGCAGAAACTCGTGCAGGCCTTCTGGCCCGGCCCACTCACGCTGATCGTCACGCGCCAGCCCGGCGTGGGCACGGCGGCGGCCGGCGGGCAGGACACCATCGGCCTGCGCTGCCCCGCGCACCCGGTGGCGCAGGCGCTGCTCGAAGCCTGCGCCGAGCAGGGCGTGCCCGGCCTGGCGGGGCCCAGCGCCAACCGCTTTGGCCGCGTCAGCCCGACCACGGCGCAGCACGTGCACGACGAGTTCGGCGACGCGCTGCTCGTCGTCGACGGTGGCGCCTGCGAAGTGGGCATCGAATCGACCATCGTCGACTGCAGCCGCGGCGCGCCCGTGCTGCTGCGCCCGGGTCTCATCACGCGCGACCAGATCGAGGCCGCCGTCGGCGAGCCGCTGCGCGACCGCGAGGTGCTCGACACGCCCGACCCGCGCGCCTCGGGCACGCTGGAGGCGCACTACGCGCCCGACGCCAAGGTGCGGCTGATGGACCCCAAGGCCATCCAGACCGGCCTCGACGTGCTCGGCGCCAACGCCGCGCACATTGCCGTGTGGACGCGCAGCAACGTGCGCAGCCGCTCGCAGCGCGTGCTGCTGCGGCGCATGCCCGACGACGCCGCAGCCACCGCGCAGCAGCTGTTCGCGGTGCTGCGCGAGTTCGACGCGCAGGGCGTGAAGCTGATCTGGGTCGAGACGCCGCCCGACACGCCCGAGTGGGAAGGCGTCAAGGACCGCTTGCAGCGCGCTGCAGCGGCCTGATCCACGCCTGATCGGCTGCTTGGCCGCGGGGCTCAGCCCCCGGCCGCCAGCACACCCTGGAAGAACCCGCGTGCTGCCGCCAGGCAGAACGGCGGCGCCAGCGTGCCGTGGTAGGCCGCGGTCACGGCGCGCGCTTTGTCGGCGGCGCTGCCCGGCGTGCTCTGCGTCAGCAGGTCCTTCGCTTGCGCGAAGCCGGCGCGTGCCGCCGAATAGCTGTCGGTGGTGCCGCGGTCTTCCAGGTCGACCACCGCGAGCGCGGCGGCCGGCATGCCCTTGGCGCGGAAGTAGCCGGCCGTGGCGCGGGTGCTCAGGAAGTTCACGGTCGGGTCGTTCGCGCCGCTGCACAGCAGCATCGGCTTGGTCGGCACCCAGTTGCGCAGGTCGTTGGCGATGGCTGCCTTGCGGAAGCCCGTGGCCGGCTTGCAGTCCAGCGGCGAGGCCGAGCCGAGCGACGCGGCCGTGGCCGGCAGCGCGTTGCCGGGGCAGGGGTTCGACTGGATGTCGGTGGCCGCCTGCGTGAGGAAGCTCTGCTTGATGAGGTTGTTGGCGCCGTAGAAGATCGCCAGCTCGGGGCTCACCGGGCCCGGCTTGCCGTCGGCCGGGAACAGCGCCAGCTGCGGCAGCTTGCCGCTGGAGAACAGCGTGCCCGGCGTGAGGGTGGGCAGCAGGGTGTCGATGCCGGTGGCGTACTGCGCTTCGTAGACGTCGCTGGTGCTGTTGTAGACGTTGCCGAACTGCTGCTGCCAGCTGGTCGACAGCAGCGGCACGAACAGCGTGGCGCCCAGCGCCGGCCAGCCCAGGTAGGTGTAGTCGGTCAGGAGGCTGATGGCCGAGGGCGCGGCCAGCGGGGCCGAGGCCGTCACCGTTTTGCCGGTGGCCTGCATCTCACGGTGCGCGGCCATCGCCACGTAGCCGCCCTGCGAATAGCCGGTGATGAACAGCGAGCCGGCATCGTTCGCGCCGATGTCCGAAAAGGTCTTGCGCGCCGCGGTGAGCGCATCGACCATGTCCTTGCCCTGCTGCTCGCCGTTGAGGTACGGGTGGTAAGGCAGCGTCGACTTGTCGTAGCCCGCGTAGTTGGGCGCCACCACGATGTAGCCCTGCGCCGCGAACATGGCGGCCACCATCAGGCCCTCGCCGGCGGCCGGCTGGGTGGTGTCGGTCCACTTGGCGAGGTTGTAGTTGCGCGCCGGCGTGGTGCCGTGCGCGTACAGCACCACGGGGCGCGCGCCGCTGCAGGCCACGTCGGAACCCGAGGGCACCATGATCGCGGCGGTGGCGTTGGTGGCTTCGTTCTTGCCGCCGACGGTGCGGTATTCGAGGTAGCGCATGTCGACGCCGCACTTGGGCGCGCCAGTGACCTGCAGCAGCGCCTTGCCCTGGTCGGAGGCCTGCAGGCTGGCCCTGAACTGGTCGGCCGTGAGCTTGGTGCCCTGCTCGGGCGGGCTGGTGACGACCGAGCCGCGCCCGGTGTCGCTGCCGCCGCCCGGCGGCGGAAAGCCGATGCCGATGCCGCCCCCACCGCCGCCCCCACCGCAGGCGGCGAGCAGCAACGTGGCGCCAGCGAGCGTCGCCGCGGCGGTGACCCGGCGGGCCGGGAAGGACGAGGGCTGTGAATGCCGTGGGTGCTGCAAGGTCAAGGCGCGTCTCCTGGAGTTGTATCGAAAACGAACGAGCGTCCGATTCTGGGCAGCGCCATGGCCGCGCGCAAGCAGCGTTTGCGAGCAGAACCTATTCAGTAGCGGGGCAGCTCGGGCCCCGTCCGAATCACTGGTCCTGCGCGGTCCAGTCGATCAGCGCGTCGAAGGCGGCGCGCGCGGCGCCGGCGTTCTCGCCGTTGGCGATGGCCACCAGCACGTAGCGCCGGCCGCTCGCGCCGTGCACGTAGCCGGCCACGCCCGAGGCGTCGCGCAGCGTGCCGGTCTTCAGGTGCGCCGCGCCGCCCGAGCGCAGCGTGCGCCGCTTGAGCGTGCCGTCCACGCCCATCGCGGGCAGCGAGGCCACCAGCTCGGGCATGACGGGCGAGCGCCACGCCACCTGCAGCATCTTGCCGAGCGCGGCGGCGCTGATGCGCTCGTCGCGCGACAGGCCCGAGCCGTTCTCGAACACCGGCGAGGCCTCGCCGGTGCCGATGCGTTCGCGCCACCACTGGCCCAGCGCGCTGCGCGAGGCCTCGAAGGTGCCGCGCTGCTTCTGCGTGAGGCCCAGCGTGAGGAACACCTGCTGCGCCATCACGTTGTTGCTGTACTTGTTGATGTCGCGCACCACCTCGGCCAGCGGCGGCGACTCGAAGTCGAAGGCCGGCTTCAGGCCCGCGGGCACGCGGCCCTCGCGCATCTGACCGCCCACGCGCCCGCCCATCTCGGCCCACATGCCGCCGATGGCGCGCAGGCTGTAGGTGCGCGGGTCGGCGTAGGCCACGGCCCAGCTCTTCTCGCCGCAGCCCGTGGGAAAGCCGCCGTTGAAGCGGATGCGGTTCACGTCGCTGAAGTCGGGCTTGAGCGCGCCGCGCCAGTCGCCGCATTCGCCGGGCGCCAGCGGCACCGTGGGCGGCATCGCCACGCTGGCCAGCGGGGGCTCGTAGCTCACGCGCGCGTACTGGCCGGCGCGGTCGGGCGCGAAGGTCATGTTGACCGACTTGAAGTTCACCAGCAGCGCGTCGGGCGAGGCGTTGTAGGGGCGCAGCGGCTCGCCGTCGAAGGCGGCCGGGTCGTTCTCGACCGTGGTCTCGAAGGCGCTGCGGTCGATCACGATGTCGCCGCTCACGGTGGTGATGCCCAGGCCCTGCACGTGGCGCAGCAGCAGCCATACGCGCTCCAGCACCAGCTTGGGGTCGCCCTGGCCCTTGATGTAGAGGTTGCCGTTGAGCACGCCGTTGGCCACCGAACCCTCGACGTAGACCGGCGTGTTCCAGCTGTAGGCCGGGCCGAGCAGGTCGAGCGCCGCGTAGGTGGTCACCAGCTTCATGATCGAGGCCGGGTTCACCGGCACCTGCGAGCGCCAGGCCAGGCGCGGCGCGCGGCCCGCGTCGGCATCGGCCACGAGCAGGGTCACGGCCTCGCGCGAGACCTTGGCGCGCGCGAGGGCGGCATCGACTTGAGGCGGAAGGGCTTGCTGGGCGAAGGCGCCGGCCGGGGCCAGCAGGGAGAGGGTCAGTGCGAGGGGCGCAGGGCGGAAGGCAAGAGGCATCCGCGGATTATCCCGGCGCGAAAACGTGCAGCTTCGCGTGGTACAGCAGCATGATCGTCTTGGCGTCGGCGATGCGGCCGTCGGCCACCATGGCCAGCGCCTCGTCGATGCCCAGCTCGAGCACCTCGATGTCCTCGCCCTCCTCCGCCAGCCCGCCGCCTGCGCCCACGCGCATCGAGGCCTCGTAGGGCGCGACGAAGAAGTGCAGCTTCTCGGTCACCGAACCCGGGCTCATGAAGCTCTCGAACACCTTCTGCACGGTGCCGAGCCGGTAGCCCAGCTCTTCTTCCACCTCGGCGCGGATGCGCTCCTCGGGCGCGGCGTTGTCCAGCAGGCCCGCGGCCGCCTCGATCAGCAGGTCGTCGTGGCCGTTGACGAAGGCCGGGTAGCGGAACTGCCGCGTGAGCAGCACCGTGCGCTGGCCCAGGTGATAGGGCAGCAGCGTGGCGCCGTTGCCGCGGTCGTAGGTCTCGCGGTGCATGCGCTGCCACTCGCCGTCGTTGCGCCGCCAGTCGAAGGCGGTGGTGCGCAGCGTGTACCAGTTGTCGGACAGGAGGGTGACTTCGTGCACCCGGACGCGGTCGTGAATGGTCATGGCGGCGAGCATAGAACCGAGTTCGTGCAATATCAAGAAGATTCGTGCAATAACGTGCAAACACGTTACCATCGGCCCATGCTCACCCGACCGCGCAAGCAACACATCCTCTCGGTCCTGCGGCGCGACGGCCAGGTCGTCGCCAAGGCGCTCAGCGAGGAACTGGCCCTGTCCGAAGACACCATCCGCCGCGACCTGCGCGAGCTCGCGGCCGAAGGGCTGCTGCAGCGCGTGCACGGCGGCGCGCTGCCGGTCGCGGCGGCCGAGGCCGACTTCAGCGGGCGCCAGCAGCTCGCGCCCGACGAAAAAGTGGCCATCGGCCGCGCCGCCGCGCGCCTCGTGAAGCCGGGGCAGGTGGTGTTCATCGACGGCGGCACCACGGCCGTGCAGCTGGCGCGCCACCTGCCGCTCGCGCTGCAGGCCACGGTGGTCACGCACAGCCCGTCGGTGGCGGTCGAGCTGGCGGCGCACGCCGGCATCGAGGTGGTGCTGATCGGCGGGCGCCTCTTCCGGCATTCGATGGTGGCGGTCGGCGCGGCGGCCATGGCGGCCATTTCGCGCATCCATGCCGACACGTATTTCATGGGCGCCACCGGCGTGCACGCCGAGGCGGGCCTGACCACGGGCGACGCGGAAGAGGCCGAGATCAAGCGCGCCCTGATGGCCGCGGCGGCCGAGACCGTCGTGCTGGCCTCGTCCGAAAAGCTCGGGGCCGCGTCGGCGTGGGTGGTCAGTCCGCTGACAGGCGCGACGCAGCTGCTGGTGGCGCCGCAGGCCCCCGAGCAGGCGCTGGCGCCGCTGCGCGCGGCCGGGCTGGCGATCCTGCGCGCCGATGAGGCCGGCTGATTCGCCCCGCCCCTGCGCGGCCGGGGCCTGCCCTCGATAATGGCGGGATGCCCGCCGCGCCCCCGCAGACCTC
>NZ_JBWKXQ010000029.1:0-18897 GCF_059423125.1 Variovorax sp. GW531-E2
GGTGGTGGCGGCGGATTCAGTTCCGGCGGTGGTGGCAATTTCGGCGGCGGCGGCGCGTCGGGAGACTGGTGAACCTCATGGCAACTGCAGACCCCACGCTCTTCTCGAAGCTGGGCCGCATCTGGCGGCATCGCTGGACCGACGAAGCCGCGGTGCGCCGCGTGCTGCCGGCCGACGCGATGCAGCGCCTGGCCGGCCGCGTGGCCGCGAGCGAACGCCGCCACAGCGGCGAGATCCGCATCTGCGTCGAGGCCGGCCTGCCGATGTCCTACCTGTGGCGCCACGCGCCGCCCCGGGAACGCGCCGTGACGCTGTTCGGCAAGCTGCGCGTGTGGGACACCGCGCACAACAACGGCGTGCTGATCTACCTGCTGCTGGCCGAGCACGCCATCGAGATCGTGGCCGACCGCGGCATCGACGCGCATGTGGACAGCGCCGAATGGGCCGCGATGACGCAGCGCATGGGCACGGCCTTCCGCGAAGGCCGCTTCGAGGACGGCATCACGCTGGCGCTGGAAGAGGTGTCGGCGCTACTGATGACCCACTTCCCGCTGGCCGAGAACCAGCCCGACACCAACGAGCTGCCCGACGCGCCTGTGGTGCTCTGAGGCCCGGCGCCCTCGGCGCCTGCGCCTTGCAATCCGCGCACGCGGCCCCTATTTTTCGGACATGACCGAATCCGAATCGCTGCACATCGTCTGCCCGCACTGCCACACGACCAACCGCGTGCGCACGGCGCAACTGGGCAGCGCGCCCGACTGCGGCAGCTGCCACCGCCCGCTGTTCACCGGCCACTCCACCGCACTGCCCGACGTGGCCACCTTCGATCGCCACATCGCGCGCAACGAGATCCCGGTGCTGGTCGATTTCTGGGCGCCCTGGTGCGGCCCGTGCCGCCAGATGGCGCCAGCCTACGAGCAGGCGGCGGCCCAGCTCGAACCGCAGGTGCGGCTGGCCAAGGTCGACACCGAGGCGATGCAGGCGCTGGGCGCGCGCTTCAACATCCGCAGCATCCCGACGCTGGCGCTGTTCAAGGGCGGCCGCGAGGTCGCGCGGCAGGCCGGCGCGATGGGCGCGGCCGACATCGTGCGCTGGGTCAAGGCGAACGGCGCGGGCTGATCCGACCGCCGGCCGCACTCACTTGCGCGGCGGCATCTTCGCCATCGCGTCGAGCATGTTCATCTTCATGCCGTTGCCCATGACCATGTCGCCCGGCTTCTGGCCCGGCTTGCAGGGGCCGACCCACTTGGCGTCGACGACGCTCGTGCCTTCGGTGCGGCCCATCAGCGGCGGGCTGTAGGTCGACTTGCTTTCGACGCGGTAGGCGCTGCTGAAGTCGCCGCTCATCACGGCACGCGAGGTCGCGGTGGTCGGGCCGATCTTGCAGACCGAGTCGATGACCAGCTTCACACCTTCGAGGCGCAGGTCCTGCTTGGCGCACATGTCCTTGCCCATGCCCTGGCCCATCTCGCGCATCGCCTTGTCGGTGGCCGCGTCGATGCACTGCTGGATCGTCTGTCCCGGCGCCTTGGCCGTGGCCGCGCCGCCCTCGCCGGTCTGGATTTCCCACAGGCCCGGCTTGCGCGCCGGGTAGTCGATGGCCAGCGCGGGGCCGGCGAGAAGACAGGCGGCGGCAGCGAGGGAGAGCAGGCGGAAGGTCATGGCGGGCTCGGTGGACGGCGATGCCGCTTTGTACCGTCGGCGCCCGCGCGGCGGAATACCGCGATCGGTCTACGCCGCCCGCGCCGCGACAGGTGCCAGGGCGGCCGAGGGCCGCTCGCGCAACGCGAAGCCCAGCGCCAGGCCCAGCCCGAGGCCGCCCAGCACGTCGATCAGCACATGCTGGCGCACCGCCATCGTCGAGTACACGATGGCCACCGCCCACGCGAGGTTGAACAGCCGCAGCCAGCCCGGCGCGCCGGCTTCGCGCAGTTGCCGTGCCAGCACCATGCAGGCGAACACCGAGAACGACACATGCAGCGATGGAAAGGCGTTGCCCGCCGCATCGAAGGTCTTGAGGAAGTGCAGCGACGAGCCCGGCGCCGCATCGATCGCGAAGTTCGGGATCGCCGTCGGCATCCACCAGAACACGGCCAATGCGATCGCTGTCATCACCGCGCAGCCGATGGCGATGGTGTTCAGCTCGCGCCGGTCCTTCGCCAGCAGCACCGGCAGCGCGATGTAGGCCCACAGCGTGAGGTACACCGGCAGCATCGCCGGCCAGAATGCGATCAGCCGGTCGACGGTCGTGAGCGGCAGCACCCACGCCGGCCCGGCATGGTGCATGACCCAGAAGTACAGCGGAAAGAAGCCCAGCGTGGCGACGGTGTTGCCGGCCAGCTTGAGCAGCCACAGCGTCCGGCAGCGCTGCCAGAGGGCGCGCGGCCATGAAGGCTGAGGCGAAGGGGCGTCGAAAGAAGAAGGAGAGTGCGTCATGGCGGCCGCTGGTGCCGCGGCCTCGCCTCGTTTCAACGAGGCCCGTGCGCGGCTACCAGGGCGTCCACTTTAATTCGCTTCCAGCCGACGCCACCGTGCGCTCGATGAAGCGCACGCCGCGCGCCCCGTCTTCCACGCGCGGATAGTCCGCCGCCAGCGGATCGGCCACCTGCCCCGCGAGCCGCGCGCGGATGTCCGCCGCCACGCCCGCATAGACATTCGCGAACGCCTCGATGAAGCCTTCGGGATGACCGGCAGGCAGGCGGCTCGCGCGCCGCGCCGACTCGCACAGCCAGGGCGCGCCGCGCGTGAGCACGCGCCGGGGCCCGTCGTGCGGCAGGTGCACGAGCTGGCTCGGCTGCTCCTGGCGCCATTCGAGCGTGCCCAGCGTGCCGGAGACGCGCAGGCGCAGGTCGTTCTCCAGCCCGGTGTTGATCTGCGAGGCCACCAGCACGCCGCGCGCACCGCCCTGGAAGCGCAGCAGCAGGCTGCCGTCGTCGTCGAGCAGGCGGCCCGGCACCAGCGCGCCGAGGTCGGCGCACAGGCTCTCGATCTCCAGGCCGGTGACGGTGGCCACGAGGTTCTCGGCATGCGAGCCGATGTCGCCGATGGCGCCCGCCGCGCCGCTGCGCGCGGGGTCGGTGCGCCAGTCGGCCTGCTTGTTGCCGCCCGCGGCTTCCACGTGGCTGGCGAGCCAGCCCTGGTTGTATTCGACGACGACCTTGCGGACCTCGCCGATCTGGCCCGTGCGCACCATCTCGCGCGCCTGCCGCACCATCGGGTAGCCGGTGTAGTTGTAGGTCACGCCGAACACCGTGCCCTGCTTCGCCATGGTGGCGACCAGCGCATCGGCCTGCGCGCGCGTGTGCACCAGCGGCTTGTCGCACACCACATGGAAGCCCGCCTCGGCGAAGGCCTGCGCCACCGGGTAGTGCACGTGGTTGGGCGTGACGATCGAGACGAAGTCGATGCGCTCATCGGCCGGGCGCTTCAGCTCGTCGGCCAGCAGCGCCTGCCAGTCGCCGTGGTTGCGGTCGTCGGCCAGGCCGAGGTCGCGGCCCGAGGCGCGCGCCTTGTCCGGGCTCGACGACAGCGCGCCGGCGACCAGCGCGATCTGGCCGTCGAGCGCCATGGCCTTGCGGTGCACGGCGCCGATGAAGGCGTCGCGACCGCCGCCGACCATGGCGCAGCGCAGGGGACGTGAAGCGATCTCGGTCACCTTAGAACGGCGAATTGGGATGGTAGAAATCCTTGGCGTTTTCTTTGGTGATCAACACCGACGGAATGATCGTGGTCGCCGGCAGCTTCTCGCCCTTCAGGCGTGCCTCGGCCGTGAGCTTGATCGCGTCGTAGATGAACTTGGGCGAGTAGCTCACGTCGGCCGTGATGCGCTTGTCCTTGCCGTCCATGATGGTCTTGACCATGTCCTTGGCGCCGGCGCCGCCGAACACGATCTTGATGTCGTCGCGCTTGGCCTGCGAGATGGCCTTGAGCACGCCCACGGCCATGTCGTCGTCGGCGGCCCAGATGGCGTCGATGCTCTTGAAGCGCGTCAGGTAATCCTGCGTGACCTTGAAGGCGTCGTCGCGGTTCCAGTTGGCATACTTGGCATCGAGCAGCTTGATGTCGGGGCTGCCCTTGAGCACCGCGTTGAAGGCGTCCATGCGCTCGTTGTCGAGCGTGGTCGCGATGCCGCGCAGCGCCACCACATTGCCCTTGCCGCCGAGCTGCTTGACGATGTACTCGGCCGGGATCTTGCCGAAGGCCGTGTTGTCGCCGGCCACGTACGCGTCCTGCGCGCTGGTGTCGGTCAGGCCGCGGTCGACCACGGTGACGTACGCGCCCTTGGCCTTGACCTGCGCGACCGGCTTGGTAAGCGCCGCCGATTCGAACGGGAACACGACGAGTGCGTTGATCTTGGTGACCGTCGACAGGTCTTGCAGCTGGTTGGCCTGCTCGGGCGCGTTGGCTGCGGTCTTGATCGTGATCTTCAGGTCCTTGTGCTGCTTCTCGAGGTCCTTCTTCGCCTGGTTGGCCCAGTAGTTGATGCCGCCCATGAAGCTGTGCGTGGCCGCGGGAATCGACACGCCGAGGTTGACCTTGTCCGCGGCAAGCGCGGGCAGGCTGGCGGCGAACGCTGCGGTGGCAACCGCCGTGAGCGCGAGGCGTCGGGTGAAAGTCGTCATGCTGGATGTCTCCTTTTTGGTGGTGGAACGGAACGAACGAACAACGAAAAACTAGCGGCGTCCACGCTGCAGGAACGCGACGACGATGATCACGAAGCCCTGGACGGCTGCGTTGAGGTACACGCTGATGATGCTGGTGAGGTTCAGGATGTTGCTGATGACCGAGAGCAGGATCGCGCCCACCACCGTGCCGGTGATGCTGCCCGCGCCGCCCTTCAACGCGGTGCCGCCGACGATCACCGCGGCAATGGCTTCGAGCTCCCACAGCAGGCCGGTGGTCGGCGAGGCCGAGCCCAGGCGCGGCACGTACAACAGCGTCGCAATGCCCACGCACACACCGAGCAGCACGTAGGTGAGGATCTTCACGCGGTCGACGTCCACGGCCGCGTAGCGCGCCACCTGCTCGTTGGAACCGATGGCCTGCACGTAACGCCCATAGGCGGTGCGGTTCAGGATGACGCCGCCGATGACCGCGACGATCACGAACACCCACACCGGCACGGGGATGCCCGCGAGGCTCGCGTAGTACACGGGCGCGTAGAGATCGGACAGCTCGTTGTCGAGCGTGAGCGCGCCGCCGTCGGCAAAGTACGTGAGGTACGCGCGGAAGATGCCCAGCGTGCCCAGCGTCACGATGAAGGGCTCGATGCGCCCCTTGGTGATGAGCAGGCCGTGCGCCAGGCCGAACAGCGCGCCGAGCACCACGGCGAGCACCGCGCCCATCATCACCGCCATCAGCGGCGAGCCCGAGGCCGGGCCGGCCCAGTTGATGAACATGATCACGCTGCCCGCGATGAGCGCGGCCATCGAGCCCACCGACAGGTCGATGCCGCCCGAGATGATCACGAAGCACATGCCCACCGCGATGATGCCGATGAAGGCGGTGCGCGTGAGCACGTTCATCGCGTTGTCGACGGTGGCGAAGTCGCCGTTGAGCAGCGTGCCCGCGATGCACAGCAGCACGAGGCCGATGACCGGGCCGAGGCCGTGCAGGCGCTCGGTCCAGCGCGGCGTGCCTTCGCTGCGGTGTGGCTGCTGCTGCGGCTGCTGAGCGGCGTCAGGCTGCGTGGGTGTCTGCGGTTCCGGTGGCATGAGCGATGAGCTCCTCTTCAGTCAGGTGGGTCGCGTCCAGCGTGGCAACGAGCCGGCCCGCGCGCATCACCGCGACGCGGTGGCACAGGCCAATCAGTTCCATCAGCTCGGACGAGACGACGATCACCGCGAGGCCTTCGCGGGCGAGTCGCTGGATCAGGAAATAGATGTCGCGCTTGGCGCCGATGTCCACGCCGCGCGTGGGCTCGTCGAGCACCACCACCTTGGGCTGCGGCTGCAGCACCTTGGCGAGCGCGAGCTTCTGCTGGTTGCCGCCCGACAGCGACGAGGCCCGCACGTCGAGCGAGCCGGTGCGGATGCCGTAGTCCTTCACCGCCTCGCCGAGCGCCGCGCGTTCCGCGTCGGGCTTCAGCCAGGGCTGCGCGTAGCGCTCCAGCGCCATCAGCGTGAGGTTCTGGCGCAGGCCGAAGTGCACGTGCAGGCCCTTGCCCTTGCGGTCTTCGCTGAGGTAGGTGAGGCCGTGTTTCGCGGCATCGCGCGGGTTGCGCCAGCCCTTGCCGTGCGGCACGGGCTCGCCGCGCATCTCGACCGTGCCGCTGGCGGGGCGCAGCCCAAGCAGGCCTTCGAAGAGTTCAGTGCGGCCCGCGCCGACGAGGCCCGCGAAGCCGAGGATCTCGCCGGGGCGCACCTCGAAGCTCGCGTCCTGCGCCCAGCCGGGCACGCTGAAATTGCGCACGCGCAGGGCGGGCTTGTCGGCGGCCACGACGAGGTCGCGCGGCGGGTACAGGTCGGCGAGCTCGCGGCCCACCATGAGATTGGCCATCTGCTGGCGCGAGACCTCGGGCGTCGGTGCGCGCGCCACGAAGCGGCCGTCGCGCATCACGATCACCTCGTCGGTGACCTGCTCCACCTCGTCGAGCTTGTGCGAGATGTAGACGATGGTCACGCCATCGGCACGCAGCTGCGCGATGAGCTTGAACAGGCGCTCGGTCTCGCCGGGCGTGAGCGTGGCGGTGGGCTCGTCCATGACGAGCAGGCGCGCGCGGCGGGCGATGGCCTTCGCGATCTCGACGAGCTGCTTCTCGGCGACGATGAGGCGGCGCACCTTGGTGCGCGGGTCGATGGCCAGGCCGACGGCGGCGAGCGCGGCGGCGGCATCGCGCTCCATCGCGGCGTCGTCGAGCAGCCAGCCTCTTTTCTTCTCGTGCCCGAGGAAGATGTTCTGCGCCACGCTGAGGTCTTCTGCGAGGTTGAACTCCTGGTGGATCAGCACGATGCCCAGCGCCTCGGCATCGCGCGAGCTCGTGAAGCTTTGCGGCTGACCGTTGATGCGCAAGGTGCCGCTGGTCAGCGACTCGTAGCCCGACAAGATCTTCATCAACGTGGATTTGCCCGCGCCGTTCTCGCCCAGCAGGCCGTACACGCGCCCCGGCGCGAGCGCAAAGCTCACGCCATGCAGCACCTGCACGGGACCGAAGGCCTTCACCACGCCGTCGAACTCGACGGCCACGCTGCCCTTGGTTTCCACGGCGTTCGTCATGGCGCCACTCCGCGGGCCTTGAGCGTTTCCTGCATCGCCAGCACGCCCGCGCCGACGAGGCCGCCCTGCGTGCCCAACGGCGTGTATTGAATCTCGAGATGTCGCGTCGACAGCGCGAGCGAGCGCTGGTACACGCTCTGGCGCACCGCAGCAAGAAACAGCGGCCCGATGCGCGTGATGCCGCCGCCGATGAACACGTGCGAGGGATTGAAGAAGTTGACGACCGACGCGAGCATCTGCCCGATCAGGCTGCCGGCGCGCTGGATGATGGCGTTGGCCGCCGGGTCGCCGCCGCGGCTGGCCTGGCCCACGTCGAAGGCATCGATGCGCCCGCGCGTGCGCAGGCATTCGGCGAGCGTCGCGCTTTCACCGGCTTCGGCCGCCTGCATCGCCATGCGCGTGATCGCAGGGCCCGCCGCCATCGCCTCGACGCAACCCAGGTTGCCGCAATGGCAGCGCGGGCCTTCCTGGTCGACGCAGATGTGACCCACGTCGCCGGCCGAGCCGGCCGCGCCGCGGTACACCTCGCCGTGGCAGACGATGCCGCAGCCGATGCCGGTGCCGATCTTGATGACGAGGAAATTGGAGAGCGAGCGCCGCAGCCGCCACAGCTCGCCGAGCGCCATCAGGTTGACGTCGTTGTCGACGAACACCGGCGCCGCGTAGTCTTCGCGCAGGTAGTCGCGGATCGAGAAGCTGTCCCAGGCCGGCATGAGCGGCGGGTTCACGAGCTGGCCGATCTCGAAGTTGACGGGGCCGGGCACGCCGATGCCGATGCCCAGCACGTTCCGTGGGCCCTGCCCGCAGCGGGCCAGCAGTTCGCGCATCAGCACCCGCACGCGCGCCAGCACCACGGCCGGGCCTTCGCGCACGTCGGCCGCTTCTTCGTGCTGGGCCAGCACCGTGAGGTCGGGGCGCAGCACTGCAACGTCCAGGCTGGTGGCGCCGATGTCGATGCCGACGAGCACGCCGAGTTCGGCATTGAGCTGGAGGTTTTCGGCGCGGCGACCGCCCGAGGAGCGCTGCAGGCCGGCCTCGGCCAGCAGGCCCTGGTCGACCAGGCCGGCGATGAGTGCGTTGGCCTTGCTCTTGGAGAAGCCCAGTTGCTCGGCCATGGCATGGCGCGAGCCGCCGGCCGACCAGAAGGTCGATTCCAGCAACCGCATTTCGTCGGTCGTGATGCCGCTCCAGGGTGCCACGCGTGTTGTCTCCGCTCTTCTTGTAGGAAAGGCGCCGGTCAAAAAAAGCACCGGTCGCCGGGCGAAGGCGAATACTAGGAGGGCATCTTCAGCCGGGCAAGGCTGAACTTCGACCTATTTCAGACCGAATTCACCTTCGTCCTGGCTCGGGCGGACGAAAAAAAGCCGCCCGGAGGCGGCTTTCTCTTGGCTTCTGCCCGAGGGCAGCGGCTTTGATTACTTCTTTTGGCGGTACTTGCGCAGCGCAGCGATCTGCGCAGCCATCACGGCCAGTTCCGACTGCGCCATCGCGATGTCGATATCGCTCTTCGCGTTCTTCAGCGCTTCCTCGGCGGCCGCCTTGGCGTGGTTGGCCTTCTCGTCGTCGAGGTCCTTGCCGCGGATCGCGGTGTCGGACAGCACGGTGACGGCGTCGGGCTGCACTTCGAGAATGCCGCCGGCCACGAAGACGAACTCTTCGCCGCCGTCGGCCGTTTCGATGCGCACGGCACCCGGGCGGATGCGCGTGATCAGTGGCGTGTGACGCGGATAGATGCCGAGCTCACCGGCTTCACCGGGCAGCGCGACGAACGTGGCTTCGCCCGAGAAGATCGACTCTTCCGCGCTGACCACATCGACGTGAATGGTGTTGGCCATCTGAGTTCCTATGCCGCCTTAGGCGACCTTCTTGGCTTTTTCGAACGCTTCGTCGATGGTGCCGACCATGTAGAACGCTTGTTCCGGCAGGTGGTCGGCTTCGCCGTTCACGATCATCTTGAAGCCGCGGATGGTTTCCGACAGCGGCACGTACTTGCCCGGCGAACCCGTGAACACTTCGGCCACGTGGAACGGCTGCGACAGGAAACGCTGGATCTTGCGGGCGCGGGCCACGGCGAGCTTGTCGTCGGGCGCCAGTTCGTCCATGCCCAGAATCGCGATGATGTCGCGCAGTTCCTTGTAGCGCTGCAGCGTGCCTTGCACGGCGCGGGCCACGTTGTAGTGCTCTTCGCCGACCACGTTCGGGTCGAGCTGGCGCGAGGTCGAGTCCAGCGGGTCCACGGCGGGGTAGATACCGAGCGAAGCGATGTCACGCGACAGCACCACGGTCGAGTCCAAGTGGGCGAAGGTGGTGGCGGGCGACGGGTCGGTCAAGTCGTCGGCAGGGACGTACACGGCCTGGATCGAGGTGATCGAGCCGACCTTGGTCGACGTGATCCGCTCTTGCAGACGGCCCATTTCCTCGGCCAGCGTCGGCTGGTAGCCCACGGCGGAAGGCATACGGCCCAGCAGTGCCGACACTTCGGTACCGGCCAGCGTGTAGCGGTAGATGTTGTCCACGAAGAACAGCACGTCACGGCCTTCGTCGCGGAACGACTCGGCGATGGTCAGGCCGGTCAGGGCCACGCGCAGACGGTTGCCCGGGGGCTCGTTCATCTGGCCGTAGACCATGGCGACCTTGGAGTCTTCGAGCTTCTCGAGGTTCACGACGCCGGAGTCGGCCATCTCGTGATAGAAGTCGTTGCCTTCACGGGTACGTTCACCCACACCAGCGAACACCGACAGACCCGAGTGAGCCTTGGCGATGTTGTTGATGAGTTCCATCATGTTCACGGTCTTGCCCACGCCGGCACCACCGAACAGGCCCACCTTGCCGCCCTTGGCGAACGGGCACACCAGGTCGATCACCTTGATGCCGGTTTCCAGCAGGTCTTGCGACGGCGACAGTTCGTCGTACGCGGGAGCCTTGCGGTGGATGGAGGCGGTCAGCGTCTGGTCGACCGGACCGCGCTCGTCGATGGGCGCGCCCAGCACGTCCATGATGCGGCCCAGCGTCGCCTTGCCCACGGGCACGGTGATGGGGGCTTGCGTGTTGGTCACGATCAGGCCGCGGCGCAGGCCGTCGGAAGAACCCAGCGCAATCGTGCGGACCACGCCGTCGCCGAGCTGCTGCTGGACTTCGAGCGTCAGTGCGCTGCCTTCGAACTTGAGGGCGTCGTAGATCTTGGGCATCTTGTCGCGCGGGAATTCCACGTCGACCACAGCGCCAATACACTGAACGATCTTGCCTTGAACTGCTTCTGCTTGAGCCATGTCTGCTCCGATAAAAATTTAAATCTGTTGAGGTCCGAAGGGCTCAGACACCGGCGGCCGCCGCAGCGCCCGAAACGATTTCCGAGAGCTCCTTGGTGATGCCGGCCTGGCGGGTCTTGTTGTAGACCAGCTTCAGCTCGCTGATCACGTTGCCTGCGTTGTCGGTGGCAGCCTTCATGGCCACCATCCGCGCCGAATGCTCGGACGCCATGTTTTCTGCCACGCCCTGGTAGACCAGCGACTCCACATAGCGGACCAGCAGCTCGTCGATCACGCTTTGCGCATCGGGCTCGTAGATGTAGTCCCACGAGTGCTGGCCTTCCTCGACTTGCAGCGAGTCAGCGGCCAGCGGCAGCAGCTGCTCGACGAGCGGCTCCTGCTTGATCGTGTTGATGAACTTCGTGTAGCACAGGTACACGGCCGAGAGCTTGCCTTCCGCGTAAGCGTCCAGCAGCGTCTTGACCGGGCCGATGAGCTTGTCCAGATGCGGCGTGTCACCCAGGTGGGTGACGTGCGCCACCACGCGGGCACCGATGCGGTTCAGGAAGCCCAGGCCCTTGCTGCCGATGGCGACCGACTCGATCGCCACGCCGGCCGACTGCGCTTCGCGCAGCTTGGCCGTCACGGCGCGCAGCAGGTTGGTGTTCAAGCCACCGCACAGGCCCTTGTCGCTCGTCACGATGATGAAGCCGATCGCCTTGGCGTCGTTCTTCTTCATGAAGGCGTGCGTGTACTCGGGATTCGCCTTGCCAAGGTTCGCCGCGATGTTGCGGATCTTCTCGCTGTAGGGGCGTGCGGCACGCATGCGCTCTTGCGCCTTGCGCATCTTGGAAACCGAGACCATTTCCATGGCCTTGGTGATCTTCTTGGTGTTCTCCACCGATTTGATCTTGCCGCGGATTTCCTTACCAGCTGCCATATGAGCTCCTTCTTGCGTCGGTCAAAAGGTCGCTCAGGCGAACGACTTCTTGAACGAGGTGGCTGCTGCCAGCAGTTCGGCTTCGGCGTCCTGGCACACCTTCTTGAAGGCCTGCTTTTCCGCGCTGTCGTCCGGCTTGGCCGGCTTGACGTCCCACTTGGCACCATGCTTTTCCATGGTTTCGAGCAGGGCGGCGTGGCTCGTCTTCAGCAGCTGGTGGAAGCCGTGTTCGAACGGGAGCACCTTCTTGACGTCGATGTCGTCCATGAAGCCCTTGTTCACTGCGAACAGCGTGGCATTCATCAGCGAGATCGGCAGCGGGCTGTACTGGGTCTGCTTGAGCAGTTCCGTCACGCGCGCACCGCGGTCGAGTTGCTTGCGGGTCGCTTCGTCGAGGTCGGAAGCGAACTGCGCGAACGCGGCCAGTTCACGGTACTGGGCCAGGTCGGTACGGATACCGCCCGACTGGTTCTTGATCAGGTTGGTCTGCGCCGACGAACCCACGCGCGACACCGAGATACCGGCGTTGATGGCGGGACGGATGCCGGCGTTGAACAGGCTGGTTTCCAGGAAGATCTGGCCGTCGGTGATCGAGATCACGTTGGTCGGAACGAAGGCGGACACGTCGCCGGCTTGCGTTTCGATGATCGGCAGTGCGGTCAGCGAACCGGTCTTGCCCTTGACTTCACCCTTGGTGAAGGCTTCGACGTAGTCGGCGTTCACGCGGGCTGCGCGCTCGAGCAGACGGCTGTGGAGATAGAACACGTCGCCGGGGTAGGCTTCGCGGCCTGGCGGGCGGCGCAGCAGCAGCGACACCTGACGGTAGGCCACGGCTTGCTTGGACAGGTCGTCATAGACGATCAGGGCGTCCTGGCCGCGGTCGCGGAAGTACTCGCCCATCGTGCAGCCCGAGTAGGCCGACACGTACTGCATGGCAGCCGATTCGGAAGCCGATGCGGCCACCACGATGGTGTAGTCCATCGCGCCGGCTTGTTCCAGCGAGCGCACCACGTTCTTGATCGACGAAGCCTTCTGGCCGATCGCAACGTAGACGCAGGTCATGTTCTGACCCTTCTGGTTGATGATCGCGTCGATCGCCACGGCCGTCTTGCCGGTCTGGCGGTCGCCGATGATCAGCTCGCGCTGGCCACGGCCGACGGGCACCATCGAGTCGATCGACTTCAGGCCGGTCTGCATCGGCTGGTCGACGGACTTCCGTGCGATCACGCCGGGAGCGACCTTTTCGATCACGTCGGTCATCTTGGCGTTGATCGGACCCTTGCCGTCGATCGGCTGGCCCAGTGCATTCACCACGCGGCCGATGAGCTCGGGGCCCACGGGCACTTCCAGGATGCGGCCCGTGCACTTGACGGTGTCGCCTTCGGAGATGTGCTCGTACTCGCCCAGAATCACGGCGCCGACCGAGTCGCGCTCGAGGTTCAGCGCCAGGCCGAACGACGGCGTGCCGTCAGCCGTGGGCGGGAATTCCAGCATTTCGCCTTGCATCGCGTCCGACAGGCCGTGCACGCGCACGATGCCGTCGGTCACCGAGACCACGGTGCCCTGGTTGCGGATGTCGGCGCTGACGCCAAGGCCTTCGATGCGGCTCTTGATCAGTTCGGAAATTTCTGCGGGATTGAGTTGCATGACTCTTTCCTTCTTTCAATAAATAGGGCCAACCGCGGCTCGCCGCCTCAGGCGGTGAGCGCTGCTTTCATTTGTTCGAGACGCGCCTTGACGGAGGTGTCGAGGACTTCGTCCCCCACCACCACACGGATGCCGCCGATCAGCGAAGGATCGGATTCCACACGCGTGTTCAGCGGGCGACCGAAACGGCGCTGCAGTGCCACGGCGACCTCGGCGAGACTCGCCGCGTCGATCGGGAAGGCGCTGTAGATCACCGCGTCGGCCGTGCCGCCCTTGGCGTTCTTGAGCTCGCGGTATTGGGCCGCGACTTCAGGCAATGCAGCAAGCCGGCCGTTGTCGATCACCGTGCGCAGGAAGTTCTTGCCGGTGTCCGGCAAGGCTTGCGGCAGCAGACCGGAGATCAGATCGAAGATCTGTTCCGGCGACACCTTCGGGTCGGCAGCGAACTGCAGGAGCTGCGGATCGGCAGTGATGGCGGCCAGCTGGCCGATCCATCCGGCCGTGCCTTCGAGGTCGCTCGAAGTAGCCCCGAAGAGCGCGTCCGCGTAGGGGCGGGCAATGGTCGCAAGTTCGGCCATATCGTCCTCAGAGCTCGGTCTTCAGGCGCTGGAGCAGGTCGGCGTGGACACCGGCGTTGACTTCCTTGCGGAGAATCTGCTCGGCACCCTTGACGGCCAGCGCAGCAACCTGCTCACGCAGGGCTTCACGGGCACGCACGGACTGCTGTTCGGCTTCGGCGTGCGCGTCGGCCACGATCTTGTTGGCCTCCACCGTTGCACGGCCCTTGGCCTCTTCGATGATCTGCTGGGCGCGGCGCTCGGCATCGGCCAGGCGGCTGGTGGTCTCGTTGCGAGACTGAACCAGTTCCTGCTCGACGCGCTGGTTGGCGGAAGCGAGTTCAGCCTTGGCCTTCTCGGCGGCCGCCAGGCCCGCAGCGATCTTTTGTGCGCGTTCATCCAAAGCCTTCGCGATGGGCGGCCACACGAATTTCATCGTGAACAGCACCAGCAGCAGGAAGACGATGGCCTGAACGAACAGGGTCGCGTTGATACTCACGGCAACACCTTTCTGGAGTGGCGTTGAACCGGCTTACTTGGGCAAGTTGGCCAGCAGGGTCGCGGCGAACGGGTTGGCGAAGGCGAACAGCAGGGCGATGGCCACGCCGATCAGGAAGGCCGCGTCGATCAGACCAGCCAAGATGAACATCTTGGTCTGCAGGTCGTTCATGAGCTCAGGTTGACGGGCCGACGATTCCAGGAACTTGCCACCCATCAGCGCGATGCCGATGGAAGCACCGATGGCGCCGAGACCGACGATCAGACCACAAGCGAGAGCGACGAGACCGAGAATGTTTTCCATGATGACTCCTTAGAACAGATTTAAAGCAAACGAAAAGAAAAAGGGAAACTCAATGCGCCTCATGCGCCTGGCCCAGATAGATCAGGGTCAGCATCATGAAGATGAAAGCCTGCAGCGTGATCACCAGGATGTGGAAGATCGCCCAGACAGTGCCGGCAATGATGTGCCCGATGGGCAGCAACACACCGGAGAACGAGGCCGCCATGGCACCGCCCATGAGGGCGATGAGCATGAAGACGAGCTCGCCCGCATACATGTTGCCGAACAACCGCATGCCGTGCGAGACCGTCTTGGCCAGGTACTCGATGACCTGCATCAGCAGGTTGACGGGCCACAGCAGAGGGTGGGCACCGAAGGGCGCGGTGATCAGCTCGTGGCCCCAGCCGCCCAGGCCCTTGACCTTGACGCTGTAGAAGAGGCACAGGAGCAGCACGGAAGTCGAAAGACCGAGCGTGGTCGAGAGGTCTGCGGTCGGCACGGCACGCATGTAGGCGTGGTGCGGATCGTGGCCCAGCGCCGAGTAGACCTGGGTCCAGATGGCCGGCAGCAGGTCGACCGGCAGCATGTCCATCGCGTTCAGCAGGAAGATCCAGACGAACACGGTGAGCGCCAGCGGGGCGATGAACTTGCGGCTGGCGGCGTTGTGCACATTGGCCTTGGCCTGGTTGTCGACCATCTCGACCAGGATCTCGACCGCCGCCTGGAAACGGCCGGGCACGCCGGGCGTTGCCTTGCGGGCAGCCAGCCACAGCACGAAGCAGCCCAATGCGCCGATGATCAGCGCGTAGAGCACCGAGTCGAGGTTGATGACGTTGAAGTCAACAATGGCGGATTGAACGACGGGCTTGAGGCTCCAGTCGACTTGCCAGTGCTGGAGGTGGTGAACGATGTATTCACTCGCGGTCGGGGCGTGTCCTTCGGCGGCCATCTTTCAGCGTCTCTCTTCCAAAACAGTCAAATCCGGTTCAAAAATTTGGGCCGCACCAGCAGTGCCACCCAGTACATCTTCATGGCGACCACCACGCCAGCCACCATGGCCAGCCAGACGAGCCCCCCGATCAGCCACGGCGCCGCGGCCAGCAAGGCAACGGTCAGCGCGATCTTGATCATCTCCCACACAAAAAACCTCAACATGACAGCCTGCGACGGCATGCCCGGTTTGCGCCGGACACCGCGGACAAACAAGGCCGCGGGGATCGCTACTGTCATGGCTCCGTAAAACGCCGAGATTGCAGCCTCGGATCGCGCCGTCCAGATCCACGCCAGGCAAGCTACCACCACGCCTGCAGCCACTTGGGCTGCGATCACCCACCAGGGTGACAGCTCGGGGTTTTGCTCGCGCAACTTCTGGGCCTCTTCGGCCGTCAGTGGCTTGAAATCGGATTCTTCGGCGTCAACCTCAGGGACAGGGGCGTTGGTTGTCATTCGAATGCACCCCGTGTTTGTCCCCGGAGAATTTTACAAAGCCATTGATTATAAGTAAAACCTAGCGGGGTCCCGCCATAACGTGACACTTCGTCGACAGTTCTGCACCGAGTGTGGCGTCCGCCCATAATTTGCGGATGCAAGACATCACCTCGGCACTGCCCGACACGCCGTGCTTTCTCAACGGCGAATTCACCCCTCTGCGCGACGCGAAGATCAGCGTTCTCGACCGCGGCTTCATCTTCGGCGACGGCATCTACGAAGTGATCCCCGTCTACTTCGGCGTGCCCTTCTGCTTCGATGAACACATCGCGCGCCTCGAGCGCTCGCTGGCCGAGCTGCAGATCGACAACCCCTACACCCGCGACGAATGGCGCGCCATCGCCACGCGGCTTGCCGCGCCGCAGGGCAAGGCACCGCAGGCGATCTACTTCCAGGTCTCGCGCGGCGTGGCACCACGCGACCACGTCATGGTGCGCGGCCTGCGCCCCACCGTGTTCGCGATGGTGAACCCCCTGCCGCCGGTGGCCGATGCGGTGCGCGCCAAGGGCGTGGCCTGCGTCACGGCCGATGACTTCCGCTGGCAGAAGGCCCACATCAAGAGCACCAGCCTGCTGGGCGCAGTGCTCGCGCGGCAGATCAGCGTCGAGGCCGGCGCCACCGAGACCGTGATGTTCCGCGGCGAATGGCTCAGCGAGGCCTCGTCGAGCAACGTGTGGATCGTGAAGGACGGCACGCTCATCGGCCCACCCAAGGACAACCTCGTGCTGACCGGCATCCGCTACGGCCTGCTCGAGCGCCTGTGCCAGGACAGCGGCATTCCCTTCGCGCTGCGGCGCGTGTCGCGCGACGAGGTGTTCGGCGCCGACGAGCTGCTGCTGTCCTCGGCCACCAAGGAAGTGTTGCCCGTTGTCACACTCGATGGCCAGGCCATTGGCAATGGCCATCCCGGCCCCATCTACCAGAGCTTGTATGCCGCCTACCAACAGGCCAAGCAACGCAACGCCGACGCGCCAGGAGCCACCGCATGACCGACACAACGACCCCTACCGACACCGCATCGATCCCCGATCCGCGCAAGGAATCGCTGATCGAGTACCCCTCGCAGTTCCCCATCAAGGTGATGGGCGCGAAGGTCGACGGCTTCGTGCACGCCATCACGCAGATCGCCGAGCGCTTCGACCCGGCCTTCGACGCCACCACGGTCGAGCTGCGCGACAGCAAGGCCGGCAACTACCTGGGCGTGACCATCACCGTCACCGCCACCAGTCGCGAGCAGCTCGACGACCTCTACCGCGCCCTGTCCGCGCACCCGATGGTGAAAGTCGTTCTTTGACGCCCCTCGAAGCGCAGTGGCTCGGCCGGGCCGACTACCTCGCCACCTACGCGGCGATGCAGCGCTTCACGCAGGAGCGCACGCCCGAGACGCCCGACGCGCTATGGATCTGCGAGCACGACCCTGTGTTCACGCAGGGGCTGGCGGGCAAGACCGACCACATCCTGGCCCCCGGCCCGATCCCGGTCGTGCAGACCGACCGAGGCGGGCAGGTCACCTTCCACGGCCCCGGCCAGGTGGTGGCCTACCCGCTCATCGACCTGCGGCGCGCGGGCTACTACGTCAAGGAATACGTCTACCGCATCGAGGAATCGGTGCTGCGCACGCTCGCCCACTTCGGCGTGACGGGCCACCGCGTGGCGGGCGCGCCCGGCATCTACGTGCGCCTGGACGACCCGTTCTCGCACGCCGCCCTCACCGGCCCGATGCCCGGCGCCGACCCGTTCCGGGGCCTGGGCAAGATCGCCGCGCTGGGCATCAAGGTGAGCCGCCACGCCACTTACCACGGTGTGTCGCTCAATGTCGCGATGGACCTCGAACCCTTCTCGCGCATCAACCCTTGCGGCTACGCGGGGCTGCAAACGGTCGACCTTTCTACAATCGGCGTCCAAACCACATGGGAAGAAGCCGCCAAAGTGCTGAGCCAGAAGCTCGGGGCTTTCCTGGCTCCTTGACACACCAATGAGCACCACCGAAGTCGTCCGCGACGCCCAGAGCGCCGAAACCTACAACCCGCTGGCCAAGCAGAAGGCCGCGGCCAAGCTCTCGCGCATCCCCGTCAAGGTGGTGCAGACCGGCGAAGTGCTCAAGAAGCCGGAATGGATCCGCGTCAAGGCCGGCAGCCCCACCACGCGCTTCTACGAGATCAAGCAGATCCTGCGCGAAAGCAACCTGCACACGGTCTGCGAAGAAGCCTCGTGCCCGAACATCGGCGAATGCTTCGGCAACGGCACGGCCACCTTCATGATCATGGGCGACAAGTGCACGCGCCGCTGCCCGTTCTGCGACGTGGGCCATGGCCGCCCCGATCCGCTGGACAAGGACGAGCCGCTCAACCTGGCCAAGACCATCGCCAAGCTGCGCCTGAAGTACGTGGTGATCACCAGCGTCGACCGCGACGACCTGCGCGACGGCGGCAGCCAGCACTTCGTCGATTGCATCGCCAACATCCGCGAGCTCTCGCCGATGACGCAGATCGAAATCCTGGTGCCCGACTTCCGCGGCCGCGACGACCGCGCGCTGGAAATCCTCAAGGCCGCGCCGCCCGACGTGATGAACCACAACCTGGAAACCGCGCCGCGCCTGTACAAGGAAGCGCGCCCGGGCAGCGACTACCAGTTCAGCCTGAACCTGCTGAAGAAGTTCAAGGCGCTGCACCCCAACGTGCCGACCAAGAGCGGCATCATGGTCGGCCTGGGCGAAACCGACGAAGAGATCCTGCAGGTGATGCGCGACATGCGCGCCCACGACATCGACATGCTGACCATCGGCCAGTACCTGTCGCCGTCGGGCTCGCACCTGCCGGTGCGCCGCTACGTGCACCCCGACACCTTCAAGATGTTCGAGGAAGAGGCCTACAAGATGGGCTTCAGCCACGCGGCCGTGGGCGCGATGGTGCGCTCCAGCTACCACGCCGACCAGCAGGCGCACGCCGCCGGCGTCTGACGGCACCGCCCGGCCGCCCGCCCTGCGCGGGTGTCGGCGCACCCCTTTTCTCCCCCTTCTCC
>NZ_JBWKXQ010000029.1:18907-79544 GCF_059423125.1 Variovorax sp. GW531-E2
CGTTTTGGAACGGCCGCGGCGGTCGTGCGCGCGCGTAGCGCCATCCAAAAAACTGATTAAAACCTCGGGGGTAAATAACCCGGGGTATCAAAAAATTTGCAGCCGCATTCGCTTGCGTGCGCCAAATCCATCCCCTACGCTGACCCCCTGATTGCGCCTGTCTTTGAATTGAAAAGGCAAAGCCGGCGCAATGAAAAACTCCCACGGAGGCATTGCAAAGAAAATTGACGCGTCAATTTTCAATGCATTGTTTCGCCCAAAAACAATCAGATCCGCATCGCACGAAGAATTCTTTCATCACGGCCCAGGCGTTTCCAATCCCACGGAGAAACCGGAATGCATGCCCTGCTCGAAGCCATCGATTCGCCCCATTCGCTGCGCCAGCTCGGCATTGCGCAATTGCCGGGCCTTGCGGATGAATTGCGATCCTTCATCGTCGACAGCGTGTCCCGCACGGGCGGCCACTTCGCCTCCAACCTGGGCACGGTCGAGCTCACGGTCGCCCTGCACTACGTGTTCGACACCCCGCGCGACCGCATCGTCTGGGATGTCGGCCACCAGAGCTATGCCCACAAGATCCTGACCGGCCGGCGCCAGGCCATGCCCACCTTGCGCCAATTCGGCGGTATTTCCGGATTTCCCCGGCGCGCCGAATCCGAGCACGATCATTTCGGCACCGCGCATTCCAGCACCTCCATTTCCGCCGCCCTGGGGTTTGCACAGGCCGCCCGCATTTCCAATTCGACCGATCACGCCATTGCGGTGATCGGCGACGGTGCCCTGAGCGCCGGCATGGCCTTCGAGGCCATGAACAATACGCAGGCCTGCGGCCGCTTATTGGTGATATTGAACGACAACGACATGTCGATTTCGCCCCCCGTCGGCATGCTGCGCCTTTATCTGGGCGGATTGATTTCAGAACGCGCCTATGCCAGCGCCAACGAAGCCAGCCGGCAAAGATTGCGCGCCATGCGCCCGGCGCTGACCCCCTGCGAGCCCTCGGAGCTCGGCCTGTCGCCCGCCACCCTGTTCGAGCAGTTCGGCTTCCACTACACCGGCCCCATCGACGGCCACGACCTGGGCGCGCTGATCCCGGCCCTGCAGAAGCTGCAGGCGCAGCCGGGCCCGCAGCTGCTGCACATCGTCACGCAGAAGGGCCACGGCTACCGCCCGGCCGAGCAGGACCCGGTCCTGTACCACGGCCCCGGCAAGTTCGACCCCGCCGCCGGCATCAAGACCGCCCCGGCAGCCGCCCCCGCCAAGCCGACCTACGCCCAGGTCTTCAGCGACTGGCTCTGCGACGAGGCCGAGGCCGATGCGCGCGTGGTCGCCATCACGCCGGCCATGCGCGAGGGCTCGGCGCTGATGGACTTCGAGCGCCGCTTTCCCGAGCGCTACTTCGACGTCGGCATCGCCGAGCAGCACGCCGTGACCTTCGCCGCGGGCCTCGCGGCGGCGGGGATGCGGCCCGTGGTCGCCATCTACTCGACCTTCCTGCAGCGCGCCTACGACCAGTTGATCCACGACGTGGCCTTGCAGAACCTGCCGGTCGTGTTCGCGGTCGACCGCGCCGGCATCGTCGGCGCCGACGGCGCGACGCACATGGGCGCCTTCGACGTCGCCTACCTGCGCTGCATTCCGAACATGGTCGTGATGGCCGCGTCCGACGAGGACGAGTGCCGCCAGATGCTGCACACCGCCCTGCGCCACGACGGCCCCGCCGCCGTGCGCTACCCGCGCGGCGGCGGGCCCGGCGCGCTGCCCGTGCGCGCGCTGCAGCCGCTGCGCATCGGCCGCGGCCAGGTGCGGCGCGAATCGACGCAGCCGATGGGCGCACGCATCGCCATCCTGGCCTTCGGCACGATGGTGGCACCCAGCCTGGCCGCCGCCGAGCGGCTCGACGCCACGGTCGCCAACATGCGCTTCGTGAAGCCGCTCGACGCCGACCTGGTGCTCTCGCTCGCCGAAACGCACGACGTGCTCGTGACCGTCGAAGAAGGCTGCGTGATGGGCGGCGCCGGCGCGGCCTGCCTCGAGTCGCTGGCCGCGCAGGGCGTGCTGATTCCGTCGCTGCAACTGGGCCTGCCCGACCAGTTCGTCGAGCACGGCGACTGCGCCCGGTTGCTCGCCGCCCACGGCCTGGATGCCGACGGGCTGGTGCAGTCGATCCAGGCGTTCTTCGATGCCCACGCCCCCGCGTTCCGCACGGCTCGCATGAGCCTCGTTTCCTGAAACCCACCGTGACCGCCAGCCAGAGGAGAACCCGATGAGCACAGCCACCGCACGCCGCATCGATGCGCCCGCCCCGCCTTCGCTTCAAGTGATCCGGGGTGCCGAGGCCAACCCGTACCACGCCAAGGTCGAGTACACCTACCAGGACGACCCCGAGGACTGGCGCAAGGCCATCGGCGAGGACCTGATGTTCCAGTTCGGCGTCTACGACGACCCGCGCTCGGTGCCGCCGATCTCGCTCAACGAATCCGGCCTGCGCTACTTCGACCAGCAGATGGAGATCGCGGGCCTGGACCAGCCCCCGCCGTTCCCCATCCGGCGCATCCTCGACGTGGGCTGCGGCTGGGGCTTCGGCCTGCGCTACCTCGCGGAGCACTTTCCGCAGTGCCGCCAGCTCGACGGCATCAACATCAGCGAGACGCAGCTCGCGCACTGCGCCCGCTACCACGCCCAGCAGCACCTGAGCGACCGCGTGAACCTGTACCTGTGCGACGCACAGGACGTCGCCCTGCTGCCCAACCCCGACACGCCCTACGACCTGGTGACGATCCGCGGCGTCATCTCGCACTTTCCGAACGACCTGTACGAACGCTCGATGAAGCAGGTGGCCGCGCGCATGCGCCCGGGGGCCAAGGTCGTCATCTCCGACAACCTCTACAACATCCCGCTGGACAACTACCGCTCCGACATCGAGGACGAGGTCGACCGCCTCGCCTGCAAGCACCGCAAGACGCCGGCCTACTTCCGCCGCGTGCTCGAGGAGAGCGGCTTCGTGGTCGAAGACATGCGCGTGCTCCCGCGCAACATCGACGTGGCGCGCTGGTTCACCGACGTGAAGGAAAACATCGAGAAGAACTTCACGCCGGACACCATCCCGCCGCCGCTGGAAGAACTGCGCGTCATGGCGGTCAGCCTCTCGGTCGCGCTGATCAAGGACAAGTTCTCGACCTACAGCGTCATCGCGCGACGCGTCTGAATCCCCCACAAGGAGCGCCCACACCATGCAAGCATCCGCGCAAGCCGTCGGCATCGACGTCATCCACAGCCGCAGCCTCGACCACTACCAGGACAAGATCGAGCAGGTCTACGCCGACACGCCCGACCAGTGGCGCAAGGCGATCGGCAACGAGCTCTGGTACCAGTACGGCGTGTTCGACGACAAGATGGACCCGCACGACCTCCCGCTCGACGCCTCCGGGCGGCGCCACATGGAGCACCAGTTCGAGCTCGCCGAGCAGGCCGGCGCCGACCTCTCGCCGGCCACCGTGCACCGCGCGATCGACATCGGCTGCGGCTGGGGCCCGGTGCTGAAGTTCATTGCGCAGCGCTACCCGCAGTGCGCGCGCATCGACGGCGTGAACGTGAGCCGCCCGCAGCTGGAATGCGCGCGCGAACTCATCGCGCACGAAGGCCTGGCCGACCGCGTGCGGCTGTACCAGTGCAACGCCAAGGACATCGGCGAGCTGCCCGACGCGCAGGTGCCCTACGACCTGGCCATCCTGCGCGGCAGCCTCATCCACTTCACGCCCGAGGTGCTGGAGCAGGCCATGGCCTCGCTGTCGGCGCGCATGCGCACGGGCGGCACGGTCATCATTTCGGAGAGCCTCTACAAGGTGGACCTGGCGACCTACAAGTCGCACATCCCGGACAAGGTCGACCGCGCCGCGTCGGGCTACCGCAAGACGCCCGATGGCGTGAAGCAGGTGCTCGAGCGCCACGGCTTCGCGGTGCTCGACCAGCGCGTGCTGCCGTCGAACGCGGAGGTGATCCGCTGGTACGCGCTGGTCAAGGACAACCTGGACGCGCACCACCCGACCAGCAAGACCGCCACGTTCACCGAGCTGCGCGACATCGCCGTGAGCTTCTCGGACGCGCTGCTCAAGGACAAGGCCTCGTCGTTCAGCTTCATTGCGCGGCGGACCTGAGCATGCCCGAACCGACCCCGTTCGCCCAAACCCTGGCCCGCATGCCCGAGCTGGGCAGCAAGGTCCATCTCCCCGACCCGGGCCTCACGCTCAAACCCGCCTGGCACCCGCAGAACGACGCCATCGAGGCGCGGCTGGCGGTGGACGACCGGCCCTATGTGCTGGCGCACTTTCGCAGCGAGAAGGCCACCGCCGCCTACCTCGGGCAGCGCGTGCCGGCCTACGGCGGCCTGTGCTACCCGCACGCGAAAGCGGACCGCATCTATTCCGTCATGCGCATGATGAATGCGGGGACCCTGATGGACGATGCCTTCACGCCCCTGGAGCTGAGCGCCGACCAACGCCCGCGCGACGAACTCCTGCGCCACTACCTCGATGCCCTGGAAGGCATCCTGCCGCCTGCCAGTGCGCCGCTGCCGCGGCTCCTGTTCGACACGCTGCCGCCCATCCAGGCGCAGCTGGCGCAAAAGCCCCGCGTCTGGGAGCGCATGAAGGCCGGCATCCGCAGCCAGCTGGTGCGCATGGCCGATCCGCTGGCCTACCAGATGGACACGCTGACGCTGGATGGCTACATGGACCTGCGCCGCGACAACGCGTTCGGCGAGTACCTGACCATGCTGACCGAGTACGCCCTGGACGTGGACATGACCGATGCGCTGGCCGAAGACGCATCGCTGCGCGCGGTCCGCACCGCGGCCATGGACGCGGTCATCCTGGTGAACGACTTCTTCTCGTTCCGCAAGGAGGTGCCGGCGAGGGATTCGCTCAACGCCATGTGGGTGCTGATGCGCGAGGAGGGCCGGGACCTGCAGCAGGCGGTCTATCGCCTGGCCGCTCTGTGCGCGCGCAACGAGCAGGCGTTGATCCGGTCGCGCGACGCGGTGCTCGCCGGCCCCCTTGGGCAACGCCCCGACGTGCGCGCCTACGTGCGCGAGCTGGAATACATCAGCTCGGGCAACGCGGAGTGGTGCGTCATCACGCGGCGCTACCACCTCTCGGACCAGCGCTTCGTTTCCGGCGAAGTGACCATCGCGGCGGCTCCGACGCTGGACGACATCGCGGCGGCCGACGCGCGCGCCGCCTGACCCTGCGCCACACCGACATCCCCACGCACTTCGATCCATTTCACAGGAGCAGATGCATGAATGCCGTTCTCGAAAGCACCACGCCCGCGGCGCTGGAGCCGCCCCCGAAATTCGTGATCCCCGAGATGTTGAAAGCCATCCGGCCGCGCATCAACACGAGCTACCCCTACATCAAGCGGCTGCATGCGCAATGGCTGTACGAGAACTACGGCAAGCCGGAGCCGGGCAGCCTGCACGGCGCCATCGAGCGCATGGATTCGCTCTACGACGCCAGCGTGTTTCCGGACGGCATTCCGGAGCGGGTCGCGCACCACGCGAGCATCCTGACGCTGATCTTCCAGTGCGACGACCTGACGACCAGCGACCCCGAGCAGTGCGCGAAGATCATCGCCGAAGACCCCGACGCCCACGACGCGCGCGTCATGGAAGGGCTCTGGCAGACCATCCGCCAGCATGCGCCCAGCGACGCGGTGTACCAGCGCCTGCGCGGCCGGTGGACCCGCTGGATGCACCACCTCAAGGTCGAGAAGGAATTTCGCGACAACTGGGCCAACGAAGACATGGAGAGCTTCCTCAAGGTGCGCCTGATGTCCAGCGGCATGCAGCCGTACATCGCCGCCATGGAATACGTGCTGGACATCGACGTGTCCGACCTGATCGAGGACCCCGACATGAAGCGCGCGGTGGACCTCGTCAGCTGGCACTGTGCGTTCACGAACGACGTGTACTCATATGCCGTCGAGTACTACTCCACCGAGGACACGCTGAGCTCGGTCCTCATCATGCGCAACACCCGCGGCCTCGATGCGCAGCAGGCCATCAGCGCCGTCTGCGAAATGATGGAAGAGATGTACGCAGAGCTGGCCGGCCTGATCGCCCGGCTGCACGAGCGCTATGCCAATCACCCGCTGGGCGCGCGCCTGCACCTGTACCTGGACACCTACCTCCTGATGGTGGTGGGCACGCTGCAGTGGCACATCGAATCGCCGCGGTACGGCGGGCACGGGCACATCTGGAACGGGTTGCCCATGCGGCATGTGGATGTGAGCCTGGCGGGCACCGACAAGATGGAGGGCGCGGGCGCCCCGCAACAGGCACCGGTCGGTTCTGTCTACGTGTCGTAGAGACCGCGCCATGAAGCTGCCGTACTTCGAGTGCCCCATTCCCAGCGCCATTCATCCCGGGGCGGCGCACGCGGATGCGCAGTCGGTCGCCTGGATGCGGCGCTTCTCCCTGTGCCTGAACGACACCGAACGCGACCGCATGGCCCGCTCCGGCTGCGGCGAACTCGCGGCCCGCATCGTGCCCGACGCCACGCCGCAGACCCTGCAGATCCTCTCGGACTTCTTCATCTGGAACGTCTCGTTCGACGACGAGTACTGCGACGAGGGTCCGCTGAGCCGGCAACCCGGCCGGCTGGCCGGCGTGCTGGCGATGATCCACCGGGCGATCGAGACGCCGGAAGACAGCGCGCAGGTCGACGACCGCTATGCCGCAGCCATGTGCGACATCCGCCGCCGCCTGGACGCGCACGCCACCGCCGACCAGATGGCCCAGTGGCTGGCCGCCATGCGGGGATGGTTCTTTGCCGAGGTCTGGAAGGCGGGCAACGTGGCCTCGGGCCATGTCCCCTCGCTGAACCAGTACGGGCTGCTGCGCCTGTACAGCGGGGGCGGCCTGGCCTTTCCCACGCTGGCCGCGATCGCCGAAGGCTATGCGGTGCCCACGGACCTCCTGGAGGATCGCCGTGTCAGGGCGCTCGCGGAAATGGCGCTCACGCTGGCCACCTGGAGCGCCGACATCGTGTCGTACGAGAAGGAGGTGGCGCGCGAGCAGGGCGGGCACAACCTGATCAGCGTGATCCAGCACGGGTCCCAATGCTCGCCCGCGGCGGCAGGCGCACGGGCCGTCGCCATGTACATGGAGATCATGCAGCTCTTCCTGGGCCTGCGCGGCGAACTCATCGCCGCCGGCACCTCGCCCGCGCTGCAACGCCATGTGCAAAGCCTGGGCCGCATCGTCAGGGCCACGTTCGACTGGTGCCACGGCTCCGAGCGCTACGTGCAGGATGGCATGCCCGACGGAGCCGGGCCGCAGGGCGCCCCTGCGCCGAAGGTGGCATCCACTGCGTCCGCCATTCCGTGCATCGCCTGGTGGTGGACGCACGACCCCGCGGCGCAAGAAGCCCGCCGGGGCACGCCGGCCCTGCACGTCGCAGGCCAGGGTGAACGCGCCCGTGCGGGAGCGCTCCCATGAACCCGCCCACGATGCCGCGCGTGATCGATGCGGCCTTCCAGGAAGCGGGCCATCTCGCGCCGCCCGCCGCGGCAAGCTGCGGCCCGGCCGCGCACACCATCGGCCTGCAGCAATTTCGCAGCACCGTGGGCGAAACACGCCGCCCGCTGCCCTATGCCGAGGGCTGGTTCCTGGGGTGCTTCTCCAGCGAGCTCGCGCGCGGGCAGGTGCTGACAGTGCCGTTCATGGGGCAGGAACTCGTCCTGTACCGCACGCACGCCGGGCTCGCCCGCGTCGTCGAGCCGTACTGCCCGCACCTGGGCGCGCACCTGGGCCACGGCGGCAAGGTCGACGGCGAGAACCTGGTGTGTCCGCTGCACGGGCTGGCCTACGGGCCGGACGGCGGCTGCGTGCGCACCGGGCACGGCGAGCGGCCGCCGCGCGCCGCGCTGACCGCGCGCCACGCCCGGGAAATCGACGGTGCCGTCCTGGTGTGGGTCGACCATGCGGGCCGCCCTCCCCAGTGGGACGTGTCGCACCACGACCTCGGCGACTTTTCTTCCGCCTGCTACATCCGCAAGACGCTGGACGGCTACGCGCACGATGCAGTGGAGAACGGTGCCGACATGGTTCATTTCGGCTGGCTCCACGGGCTCTCGGACATGACCATGTCTCACCGGGCGGACGACTGCAGGTTCGAGATCTCGCTATCGGCCCGCTGGAAAGGGCTGCACATCCGTGGCGAATTCATGAACTACGGCGTCGGTTATGTGATGGGCTCGTTCGAGATGCCCGACCTGGGCGTGCGGCTGCAGACGCAGGTCTTCTTCACGCAGATCGCACCGCTGAAATGGAAGCTGGCGATCGCGGATCGGCTGCGCATCGTGCGGCTTGGCCGCGCGCCCCGCATGCTGAGGAGCGCGATCTACGCCGTGCTCACGCCGATCGCCAGCCGATGGATGCGGTGGTTCATCGAGCCGGACTTTCCGATATGGAATGCCAAGAGCTTCATCAAGCATCCCAGGCTGACCGCGGGCGACAAGACCCTGATCGTCCACCGGCGCTGGGCGTCCCGGTTCTATCCGGGCGGCCTCGTGGACGATCCCGGCGCACTGCACGCGGGAGACCACCATGCCCCTTGAAACCCTGCTGCCATGCGATGTCCGCGAGGCCCCGGTGCCGCAGGGCGGACCCGCCGCCCCCTTCGACACCTGGATGCTCGACGCGGTCCGCCGCACCGAGCACGCACTCGCTGCCGGCCTGCCGCCGGCCGAGACCCTGCCCACGCACCTGCACGAAGCGCTGCGCTACGCCGCGCTCGGCGGCGGCAAGCGCATCCGCCCGCTGCTGTGCCAGGCGGCGGGCGCCCTCGTGGACGCACCACCCGACGCGCTCGACGCCACGGGCGCCGCGATCGAGATGGTCCACGTCTACTCGTTGGTGCACGACGACCTGCCCGCGATGGACGACGACGACCTGCGCCGCGGCAAGCCGACCGTGCATGTGGCTTACGACGAGGCCACCGCCATCCTCGTGGGCGATGCGCTGCAGGCCCAGGCCTTCCTCACGCTGAGCGAACTGCCGCTGCCGACCGAGCGCCGCATCGCACTGGTGCGCGAGCTGGCGCAGGCGGCCGGCTCGCGCCAGCTCGTGGGCGGCCAGGCCATCGACCTGCAGAGCGCGGGCCGGTCGTTGAGCCAGCCCGCGCTCGAGCAGATGCATCGCATGAAGACCGGGGCGCTGATCCGCGCGGCCGTGCGCATGGGGGCGCTGTGCGGCGCGGCCGACGTGCCGGCCAACGCCGCGCTGTACCGCGCGCTCGACGACTACAGCAGCGCCATCGGCCTGGCCTTCCAGGTGGTCGACGACATCCTCGACGCGACCGCTGACACGGCCACGCTCGGCAAGACCGCAGGCAAGGACGCGTACGACGACAAGCCGACCTGCGTGTCGATGCTCGGCCTCGACGCCTCGCGCACGCTGGCCCGCACGCTGAACGCGCGCGCCCATGCGGCGCTCACACCCTTCGGTGAGCGCGCCGCACGGCTCGGCCAGCTGGCCGACCTGGTGGTCCAGCGCGCGCACTGAGCCCCACCTGCGAATGCCCCCGTCCCAGGAGCCCCGACATGCCTGAACCGACGACCCATTTCATGAGGGAACCACTGGGCGTGAACAGCGCCCCGTCGGTTGCCGACGAACGCCACGCGCGCGTCGTGGAGGTTCGCACGCCGCCGCGGCCCATGCGCAGCACCACGGGAGAGACGCGCCCCCCGCATCCTTATGCCAACGGCTGGTTCGCCGTGTGCTTCAGCCACGAGGTCAAGCCGGGCGCGGTGCGCATCGTGCCGTTCGCGGGACAGGAGCTGGTGATCTACCGCACGCAGTCGGGCCTGGCCCGTGCCATCGATCCGTACTGCCCGCACCTGGGCGCGCACCTGGGCCACGGCGGCAAGGTCGACGGCGAGAACCTCGTGTGCCCGTTCCACGGCCTGAGCTTCGGCCCCGATGGCGGCTGCGTGCGCGCCTGCACGGGCCAGACCCCGCCGAACGCGGCGCTGACGGGCCGCTACATGAAGGAGATGAACGGCGCGATCATGGTGTGGCGACACAGCGAGGACCGGCCGCCCGACTGGGACATTCCGGAAATGGACCTCAGCGACCGCCTCAACCCCCGGTACGGTAGCCACGAACTCGAAGGCTACTTCGACTCGATGGTCGAGAACAGCATGGACCTGACCCACTTCGGATGGGTGCACGGATTCACCGAGACCGCGCTGTCGCACGAGGTGGACGGGCACAAGCTCGTCGTCACGATCACCGCCCGCTGGAAGGGGCAGCGTTTCCACTCGCGTCTGACCAACTTCGGCCTCGGCTTCACCCGCGGGGAGAACGCGTTGCCGGACCTCGGCGTGCAGGTCGTGACCCTGGCCTTCGCGACACCCGTCGCGCCCATGAAATGGACCTTCCGCTGGAGCGACAACCCCAGCGTCGCGCGCTTCGACCGCTGGCCGGCCCCGCTGCGCAAGCTCGCCTACCAGGTGCTCAATCCGCTGGCGCACCGCTGGCTGATCTCGGTGGTGGGCGGCGACTTCCCGATCTGGGACGCCCGCACCCGCCTCCCGCATCCCAAGCTCATGGCGGGGGAGCGCTCCTTCACCGCCTTCCGGCGCTGGTCGGCGCAGTTCTACCCGCCCACCTCCGGCGACGACGCAGACGCTGGCCATGTCCTGCGCATGTCTGCGGGACGCTGAGCCGCCCCCACCAGGAGTTCCCCCCATGCGCGTCATCCTTGCCCAGCCCCGAGGCTTGCGAGCTGCGCGACATCGCCGTGAGCTTCTCGGACGCGCTGCGCAAGGACAAGGCGGCGTCGTTCAGCTTCATTGCGCGGCGGACCTGAGTTCCTGCGCGAACGGCGCCAGGAACGCCACTCGCGCGCCTGCCCCACCCACCTCACCCGCGACGACGCGACCCAGGAGAAAACCGCATGACCAGCCGTCTCAAGTTCCCGTTGCTACCGATCCCGCGCCGCTGGGAGATGCATCCGCACTTCGATCCCGCGCATTCGCTGACGAACCGCTTCGAGATGGCGACGCTCGCCTACTGCGACCGCTTCAGGATGTACGACAGCGAGACGCAACGGGCTCGCCTGGCCAAGATAGAAATCTCGCGCCTTGCCGCCCTGATGTACACCAAGGGCTCCGACGAGTTGCTGCAGGTCGGCTCCGACTTCACGTTGTGGGCGTTCGCCTTCGATGACGAGTACTGCGACGAGGGCCCGCTCAGCAAGGATCCGGCGGGTTTCAACCGCAAGGCCTGCGAGATCCTGCGCGGCATCGACAGCCCGGAGGATCCGCCTTGCAACGGCGACAAGTACGCCATGGGGATACGGGACATCCGCCAGCGCCTGGACCGGTTCGCCAAGCCCCAGCAAGCCGCGCGGTTCACCGAGATGATCCGCTGGTACGTCACCTCCGAGATGATGAAACTCACGGACCCCAGTCCGACGCTCAGCGATTACTTCGTCACGCGCCTGTACGCGGGGGGCGGCATGGCGTTTCCGGCGCTGGTCCATATCGTGGCCGACGTCGACCTCCACCAGAACGAGTGGGAGGACCGGCGCGGGCGCGCCCTGATGGAGATCACGGCCCTGCTGGCCATCCTCGACGCAGAGATGTACGCCTACCCCAAGGAAGTTGCGCGTAGTTCCAACGACCACAACATCCTCATCCTCTTCCTGCGCGACTACCGCTGCTCTTTCGAAGAGGCGGTCGAGCGCTACATGCAGATGCGCTGGCGAATGATCAGCCTCTTCGAGCGCGTGCTCCGGGACGTGCTCGAGGACGCATCGCCGGCCATGACCGAATTCGTCAACGGTCTGGCTCTCTATCACGTGGGGACGATCCCATGGTCGATCGGCAACAACCGCTATGGATCGATCAGCGGGCTGGTGACCAACGAAGCGGTCGAGAACGGCGGCGTCACGTACGAGTGTCCGCCGGAGAGTTTCGAATCAATCGGCATCCAGTCGTGCGATTGGTGGTGGACGCTCGATCCGGCGCGGCGAGAAGTCGCGCACAGGCGCCGGGCCTGAATCCGCAGGCGCGAAGCGCCAGGCACCAAGGGCGGCGATCCACCGAAACCGAGAGCTCACATGACCGTTCTACTGAAACAGACAGAGACCGAGGCGCCTCCCGCCCCACCGATGCATGTGTCGGACGCCGCGACGCCCTTGCGCGCGCGCCAGCCGATGGCCGCACACATGAAGTGCCTGCCCGGCGACGCACGGCCGGTGCTGCCCTATCCGAACGGATGGTTCGCCGCCTGCTTCAGCCACGAGCTCAAGCGCGGTGCGGTGCTGATCAGGCCCTTGATGGAACGGGAAATCGTCCTGTACCGGACGCAGTCCGGCCTCGTCCGCGTGATCGAGCCCTATTGCCCTCACATGGGTGCGCACCTGGGACACGGAGGCCGGGTCGAAGGAGAGAACCTGGTGTGCCCCTTCCATCGCCTGAAGTTCGGACCGGAAGGCGGCTGCGTGCACACGGGCCGCGCCGGGCCGACACCGCGCATGGCACTGAACGCACGGCATGCACGGGAGCACAACGGGCTTGTCTTCACGTGGGTGCATCACGAGGGGCACTCTCCCTCGTGGGAGCTGCCGGTGCATGACATGAGCGGCTGGAGCCGTCCGGCCTTCGTGCATCACGAGCAGGAAGGCTATTTCCAGAACTCCGGGGAGAACAGCGTCGACGTGATCCATTTCGACACGATCCACCGCTTTGGACAACCGGAAATGTCCGCCCGCGTCGTCGACAACCAGCTGGAGGTCCGGATGTCGGCCACGTTGATGGGCAAGCCCATGTTCCTGCATCTCACGAACTACGACGCAGCCACCATGTACGGGCACTTCACGGTGCCTTCGCTCGGCCTGCAAGCCGTTGTCCGGGCGTATTCCACGCCCAACACGCGCCTGCGCTGGTCCTTGCGCATCGTCACGACCCTGAAAGTCGAACGCTTCGCCCGCTGGCCTGCGGGGGTCCGCTCGGCGCTCTATGCGCTGATGAAGCCGCTCGCGGGCGTGTGGTCGGATCGCACGTCGCACCAGGACACGCGGATCTGGGACCACAGGGGGCTCCCGGGGAGTTTCAAGCTGATGGCCGAAGAGCGACCTGCCGCGCTGTACCAGCGCTGGGTGTCGCAGTTCTATTCGTGCGACTTCCCGGGTGTGAAGCCTTCGGCAACGGACAGGCCTTCGCACAAGGAGACTTGATGACCGCCTCCCTCGAGCATGCGCCCCACCGCATGGCCCCTCGCCCGGACGAGACCCGCTTCGACGCCTGGATGCACGACGCGATCGGCCGGTATCTCGGGCAGCTGGCCGACCTGATCGTCCACCGCTCGCACTGAAACGATCGCCCCGCCACCCGACGCGTTTGCCATGCCTTCTTCATCGCCAGCCAGGCGTCGTGGGTCCAGGACGAGGCTCTCGGCGCTGCATCCGAACATCCTCACCCAGGAGTCCCAGAGATGACCGAACCGACCGCGCGCACCATGATCGGCCTGCCCTCCGTGCAAGCGATCCATCCACCCGCAGGCGAACACCATGCCTTCCCCCAGGAGGTTCGCAAGCCGTACCTCCTGGCGCGCAGCGCCTCGGGCGACACCCGTCCTGCGCTGCCCTATTCCAACGGCTGGTTCGCCGTGTGTTTCAGCCACGAGGTCAAGCCGGGCGGGGTGCACGTCGTCCCCTTCATGGGCCAGGACCTGGTCGTCTATCGCACGCAGTCGGGGCTGGCGCGTGTCGTCGATCCGTATTGCCCGCACGCGGGCGCGCACCTGGGACACGGCGGGAAGATCGACGGCGAGAACCTGGTCTGCCCGTTCCATGGCCTGGCGTTCGGTACCGACGGCGGGTGCGTGCGCGCCTGCCCGGGCCAGACCCCGCCACGCGCGGCGCTGACGAGCCGCTACATGCGGGAGCAGAACGGGACCATCCTGGTGTGGCGGCACAGCGAGGACCGGCCTCCCGAATGGGAGATTCCCGCCATGGACCTGTCGGACCGCCTCAGCCCGCAATACGGCGCCCATGAACTCGACGGCTACGGCGACTCCATGGGAGAGAACGGCATGGACCCGACCCACTTCGGCTGGCTGCACGGATTCACCGACACCGAGATCACGCACGAGATCGAGGGGCACACGCTCGTCGCCACGATCAACGCACGCTGGAAAGGACAGCGATTCCGCTCGCGCCTGACCAACTACGGCCTTGGCCATGCCTGCGGGGAGAACGAAATGCCGGACCTCGGCGTGCACGTCGTGACCCAGGCGTACGCCACCCCCATCGCCCCCCTGAGATGGACGTTCCGCTGGATCGACAACCCCAGCGTCGCGCGGATCGATCGCCTGCCCGCGCCGCTGCGGCGACTCGCCTACCGGGTGCTCAATCCGCTGGCACACCGCTGGCTGATCTCGGTCGTCAACGACGACTTCACGATCTGGAACGCCCGCACGCATCTGAAGCATCCCAAGCTCATGCCGGGCGAGCGCACCCTGGCCGCGTTCCGCCGCTGGTCCGAGCAGTTCTACCCACCCACCCAGACCGCCGACGCGGAAGCCGGCTCGGCGCCGAGAACGTCGACGGGAAGATGAACCGCCACCCCGAGGAGTCCCCACCATGCGCGTCATCCTTGCCCAGCCCCGAGGCTTCTGCGCCGGCGTCGTGCGGGCCATCGACACGGTCGAACACGCGCTGCGGCGCCACGGCACGCCCATCTATGTGCGCCACGAGATCGTCCACAACAAGCACGTCGTCGACGACCTGAAAGCGCAGGGCGCGGTCTTCGTCGAGGAGCTGGCCGAAGTGCCCGCGGACGCCGTGGCGATCTTCAGCGCGCATGGCGTGAGCCACGCGGTCGAGGTCGAAGCCCGCGCGCGCGGCCTGCGCGCGATCGATGCCACCTGCCCGCTGGTCACCAAGGTGCACGAGCAGGGGCGCCGCTATGCCGCCAAGGGCTATGCGCTGATCCTCATCGGCCACGCCGGGCACCCCGAAGTGACCGGCACGCTGGGGCAGATTCCCGCGCCGGTCACGCTGGTGCAGACCGAGGCCGACGTGGACGCGCTGGTGCTCGATGCCGACACGCCGCTGGCCTACATCACGCAGACCACGCTGTCGGTGGACGACACGCGCGGCATCATCGACGCGCTGCAGCGGCGCTTTCCGCAGATCGTCGGCCCCGACACGCGCGACATCTGCTACGCCACGCAGAACCGGCAGACGGCCGTGCGCGAGCTGAGCCAGCAGGTCGACGTGGTGCTGGTGGTCGGCGCGCAGAACAGCTCCAACTCGCAGCGCCTGCGCGAGATCGCGGCGCAGGCCGGCGTGCGCAGCTACCTCATCGCGCAGGGCAGCGAGCTCAAGCCCGACTGGGTGCGCGACGCCGGTGCGGTGGGTGTCACCGCCGGTGCGTCGGCGCCCGAGACCATGGTGCAGGACGTGGTGGCCGCGCTGCGCCGGCTGGCCGAGGTGGAACTGCTGACGCTGCCCGGGCGCGAGGAGCACGTGGTGTTCCGCCTGCCGACGGAACTCGCAACGGAAGTGGCCGTGCCATGAAACCGCCCGTCGCACGCCGCAGTTCGCGGCAGGTGCGCGTAGGCACCGTGCGCATCGGCGGCGACGCCCCCGTGGCCGTGCAGGCCATGACCAACACCGACACCGCCGACGCGGTCGCCACCGTGGCGCAGGTCGCCGCGCTCGCGCGCGCGGGGGCCGAGCTGGTGCGCCTCACGGTCAACAACGAAGAGGCCGCCGCGCAGGTGGCGCCGATCCGTGACGCGCTCGCGCGCCAGCAGGTGCACGTGCCGCTGGTGGGCGACTTCCATTTCAACGGCCACCGCTTGCTCGCGCAGTACCCCGACTGCGCGCAGGCGCTGGCCAAGTACCGCATCAACCCCGGCAACGTCGGGCGGGGCGACAAGCGCGACGCGCAGTTCTGCCAGCTCATCGAGATCGCCTGCCGCCACGGCAAGCCGGTGCGCATCGGCGTGAACTGGGGCAGCCTCGACCCCGCACTGCTCGCGCGCCTGATGGACGCGAACGCGCAGGCGGCGCAGCCGCAGCCGGCCGACGAGGTGATGCGCCAGGCGCTCATCGTCTCGGCGCTGGAGAACGCCGCGCGCGCCGAGGACGTGGGCCTGCCGCCCGATCGCATCGTGCTGTCGGCCAAGGTGAGCCAGGGGCAGGACCTGATCGCCGTGTACCGCGAACTCGCCGCGCGCTGCGACTACCCGCTGCACCTGGGCCTGACCGAAGCCGGCATGGGCTCCAAGGGCATCGTGGCCTCGGCCACCGCGATGGGCGTGCTGCTGCAGCAGGGCATCGGCGACACCATCCGCGTGTCGCTCACGCCCGAGCCGAACGGCGACCGCACGCGCGAGGTGCTGGTGGCGCAGCAGATCCTGCAGTCGATGGGCCTGCGCGCCTTCACGCCCAGCGTGACGGCCTGCCCCGGCTGCGGGCGCACCACGAGCACCTTCTTCCAGTCGCTGGCCAGCCAGATCGAAGGCTGGCTGCACGCGCAGGCGCCGGCCTGGCGCGTGCGCTTTCCGGGCGTGGAAGACATGCACGTGGCCGTGATGGGCTGCGTGGTCAACGGCCCCGGCGAGAGCCGGCTGGCGCACCTGGGCATCTCGCTGCCGGGCTCGGGCGAGCAGCCGGTGGCGCCGGTCTACATCGACGGCGAACGCGCGCTGACGCTCAAGGGCGAGCACATCGCCGACGACTTCACGCGGCTGGTCGAGACCTACGTGGCCGCGCGCTACGGCGCCGATGCCGAGGCGAGCGAGCGGCTGGGCGCGTGGATGAAGCCGTCGTCGCGCGAGCGCGTCGTGCCGATCGCTGCCGTCTGAAGGCATCGCCATGGCCACGCAACGCCTCACGCTGCTCGGTGCCACCGGGTCGATCGGCGACAGCACGCTCGACCTCGTGGCGCGCCACCCCGACCGCTTCACGGTGCATGCGCTGACGGCGCACCGCAACCTCGACAAGCTCTTCACGCACTGCGTCGCCTTCCGCCCCGAGGTCGCGGTGGTCGGTGATGCGCCAGGCGCCATGCAGTTGCAGGCCCGGCTGCGCGCGGCCGGCCTGCGCGCCGAGGTCATGTATGGCCCGCAGGCACTGTGCGAAGTGGCGCAGTCGGCGGGCTGCGACACGGTGGTCGCGGCCATCGTCGGCGCGGCGGGGTTGCTGTCGTCGCTGGCGGCGGCGCGCGCGGGCAAGAAGATCCTGCTGGCGAACAAGGAGGCGCTCGTGATGTCCGGCGCGCTGTTCATGCGCGCGGTGGCTGCGCACGGCGCCACGCTGCTGCCGCTGGACAGCGAGCACAACGCGATCTTCCAGTGCCTGGCGGGCGCGCCGCCCGGCGGCGCGGGCGTGCAGCGGCTGGTGCTCACCGCGTCGGGCGGGCCGTTCCTGCACCGCCCGCTGGAGGCGCTGGACCGGGTGACGCCCGACGAAGCCTGCGCGCATCCCACCTGGCGCATGGGCCGCAAGATCTCGGTCGACTCCGCGACGATGATGAACAAGGGCCTCGAGACCATCGAGGCCCGCTGGCTGTTCGCGATGCCGCCCGAGCGCATCGAGGTGGTGATCCATCCGCAGAGCGTGATCCATTCGATGGTGGCCTATGCCGACCAGTCGGTGCTGGCGCAGCTGGGCCGCCCCGACATGCGCACGCCGATCGCGCACGCGCTGGCCTGGCCCGAGCGCATCGACTCGGGCGTGGCGCCGCTGGACTTCCTGCAGCTCGCCCACCTGAGCTTCGCCGCGCCCGAGCTGAAACGCTTTCCCTGCCTGCGCCTGGCGCTGAAAGTGCTGCGCGAGGGGTGCGCGGCCAGCGTCACGCTCAATGCGGCGAACGAAGTGGCGGTCGATGCGTTCCTGAACGGGCGCCTGCGCTACACCGACATTGCGCACGTGGTGGAAGACTGCCTGCAACACGCGCCCGCATCTGCGCACGAGAACCTCGACGACATCCTCGCGGCCGATGCGCATGCGCGCGTGCTGGCGGGTCAGGCGATCCAGCGTGCGGCGTTGCGGTCCCCATCGCCGGCGGTCCCGCTTTCCGAGTCGGTCACCTTGGACGAAGGCATGGGCGCGCGGCTGTAGCGCGACAGCCATTTGGCCGCGACGGCCAACGCCATCGGCGGCGGGGTCTCACGCACGGCGCGCGACGCGCCATGCGCCTCGTGCGCCGCGCCGCTCACCATGGCAGCGAATAGGTCTTGGTGTTGGTGAAGCTCTTCATGGCCTCGAGCACGCCTTCCTTGTAGCCCAGGCCCGAGTCCTTGATGCCGCCGAAGGGCGTGAGCTCCAGGCGGTAGCCCGGCACTTCGCGCACATTCACGCTGCCCACGTTCAGCTCGCGGATGAAGCGCGTGATGTAGTCCAGCCGGTTGGTGCAGATCGAGGACGACAGGCCGTAGGCCGTGCCGTTGGAGATGCGGATCGCCTCGTCGATGTTCCTGAAGCGGATTACCGGCGACACGGGGCCGAAGGTCTCGTGCTTGGCGACGGTCATCTCGGGGTCGACGTGGTCGAGCACGGTGGGCGAGTACAGCGCGCCGCGGCGTTCGTTGCCGTACAGAAGCTTGGCACCGGCTGCGATGGCTTCGTTGACGACGGCTTCGAACTGCTTGGCAGCCGCTTCGTCGATCACGGTGCCCATGTCGGTGTCCGGGTCCATCGGGTCGCCGTACTTCAGCGCGCGGGTCTTTTCCACCAGCAGCTCGACGAAGCGATCTGCGACCGACTCGTGCACCAGCATGCGCTTCACCGCCGTGCACCGCTGCCCCGAGTTCTTGTACGACCCGTTGGCAGCCAGCGTGGCCGCTTCTTCGATGTCCGCGTCTTCCATCACGATGATCGGGTCATTGCCGCCCAGCTCCAGGATCTGGCGCTTGTAGGTGGCCTTGCCCGCGATGTACTTGCCGATGGGCACGCCGCCGGTGAAGGTGACGAGGTCGACGTCGGCGTTGGTCAGCAGTTCGTCGGCGATCTCCTTCGGATCGCCCGTGAGCACCGACAGCATCTGCGGCGGCAGGCCCGCTTCGTACAGGATGTCGGCCAGCAGGAAGGCCGTGAGCGGCGTCTTCTCGCTGGGCTTCAGGACGATGCGGTTGTTGGTCGCAATGGCCGGCGCCACCTTGTGGATCACCTGGTTCAGCGGGTGGTTGAACGGCGTGATGGCGGTGATGGCGCCCAACAGCGGCTCGCGCATCGTGTAGACCTTGCGGCTCTTGCCGTGGTGCGTGAGGTCGCAGGAGAACACCTGGCCGTCGTCCACCAGCGCCTGGTTGGCGGCGAACAGCAGCACGTCGGAGGCACGGCCCACTTCGTACAGCGAGTCCTTGCGCGACAGGCCCGACTCGAGCGTGATGGTGCGCGACATTTCATCGAGGCGCGAGGCGATGATCTCGCCGGCGCGCATGAGGATCTTGTAGCGCTCGTAGCGCGTGAGCGTGGGCTTGTAGTCGCGGGCGATGCGCAGGGCATGGCGCACGTCGTCCAGCGTGGCCTTGGGCACGGTGGCGATCACCTCGCCGGTGTACGGGTAGGTGACCTCGATGGTGCGGTCGCGGTGGACTTTCTCGCCCGCGATGCGCAGCGCTTCGCGGTACACGGTGCCGGACTTCAGGGCGGCGTGGTCAGACTTACTCATGGAATGCTCCGTCAAATAGGTTCAGGCGGCGGCCACCAGTGGGCCTTGGGCGTGGTTCAGGGCGAGGTCGAGCGCGTCGAAGTTGCGCAGCCGGCGCGTGCTCGCCACGCCCGCGACGGGGCGGTTGCAGATCAGCGGCACCTTCTGCTCCGACACGCCGCCGTGCGAACGCAGCGGCACTTCGAGCGCCGTGAGGTCGTGGCGCGTGGCCGAGGTGCCGATGACGGTGCGCTGCTCGCTCACCACCACGATGTCGCCGATGCGGTCGGGCGGCAGCTCGAAGCGCTGCGCGGCCTCCTTGCGCGAGAGCACGAGCTGCATGCCGGGGATGCGCTGGATGCGGTCGATCCAGCCGGGCACCTCGTCCTCGCTGGGCACATACACGGTGGCGAACGAGCCGAGCGCGCCGTGGTGTACCACATACGGGTCGGTGATCGGCAGGATCACGCGCGCGCGGTCCGGGCCGTACCAGCCGTCGAGCACGTCCTGCAGGTAGATCACGTTCGGCGAGCCGTCGGCGCCGTGCTTGTCGTTCATGCCGTGGTCGGCCGTGAGCACGATGGTGGCGCCCAATGCATCGAGCTGCGCGAGGTAGCCGTCCATCATTTGATAGAAGGCGTTGGCGGCGGGGCTGCCCGGCGCGGCCTTGTGCTGCACGTAGTCGGTGGTCGACAGGTACATCAGGTCGGGGCGGCGCGACTCCATCAGCTTCACGCCGGCGGCGAACACGAACTCCGACAGCTCCGCGCTGTACACCGAAGGCACCGGCATGCCGACCATGTCGAGCACGTTGTCGATGCCGTTCTCTTCCATCGTCACCTGGTCCGACTTCTCGGACGAGAAGCAGATGCCCTTCATCTTGTGACCGAGCAGCTTGCGCAGCTTGTCCTTGGCCGTGACCACGGCGAGCTTGGCGCCCGCGTCGGCGAAGGCGGCGAGCACGGTGCCGGCGCGCAGGTACTTGGGGTCGTTCATCATCACTTCCTGGCCCAGTTCGCGGTCGAAGAAGTAGTTGCCGCAGATGCCGTGCACGGCCGGCGGCGCGCCGGTCACGATCGACAGGTTGTTGGGGTTGGTGAACGAGGGCACGACGCAATCGGCCAGCAGGTCGGCGCCGCCTTTGCGCATGGCCTCGAGGTACGGTGCCACGCCGGCGGCAATGGCCGCGTCGAGGTACGCGGGCTCGCAGCCGTCGACGCAGACGACGACCACCGGGCGGACCATCCAGCGGTAGCTGCGGCCGTTGACTTCGAGTGAGTCGGATTTCATGAAGAGGTGCTCCTTGGCAAGTTGGGTGTGTCGGTGCGGCGGCTTCAGCGGCGGATGAACAGCGCGATGAAGGCACTGATGAGGCAGCTGGCCGCGACGATGGGGAACACCACCGAGGTGCTGCCCGAGTGATCCAGCATCCGGCCGATCAGCGGTTCGCCCAGGCCGGCCAGCAGGTACGAGAAGAAGTTCATGACACCGGTGGCGGTGCCGGCGCGCTTGGCGCCCACGAGGTCGGGGCACAGGGCCCAGAACGACGAGGCCGGGCCGTAGACGAAGAAGCCCGCCAGGAACAGCAGCCCCAGGCCGAGGATGCTGGTGGGCAGCAGGTACATGCCCATCGAGGCGATGGCGCCCAGCAGCATGTACAGCACGATGGCCTTGTAGCGCTTGGAGCCGAACACCTTGTCGGAGATCCAGCCGTTGGTGAGCGCGCCGAAGGCCATGCCCACGGGCAGCGCCACCGAGATCCAGGCCGGGTCGATCATGCCGTCGGCGGCCTTGGCCCAGTCCTTGCCCAGGAAGTGCACGGGCACCCAGACGATGAGGCCGTAGCGCGCCGCGTTCTGGAAGCCGATGGCCAGCGCGGCGATCATCAGCTTGGGGTTGCTGAGCACGGCCTTGTAGCGCGACCAGGAGCTTTCCTGCGGCTCGCCGTCGGCCACGCCGGCCTTGTCGGCTTCCTGCGGGTTGTTGTTGGCCACGCCGGTGTCGGGCGACTTGAAGCCCAGGTCTTCCGGCCGCTCGCGGGCGATCAGGTAGAAGGCGATGCCGCCCACCAGCATCAGCAGCACGGGGAGCCGGAAGATCCAGCGCCAGTCCAGGTGCAGCACGTTGACGACGATGATCGAGGTCACGAACGACAGCACCGAAGCGCAGCCGGCGGCGAACACGTAGAAGCCGTAGACCTTGCCGCGCTCGCCCGCGCCCCACCAGTTCGACAGCAGCCGGCTGCCCGGCGCCCAGCCCAGGGCCTGGAAGTAGCCGTTGATGCCCCAAGGAATCGCCAGGCTCTTGAAGCCGACCGCGAAGCTCACGACCCAGTTGGCGGCGCACGAGAGGATGGCGCCGGCGGTCATCACGCGGCGTCCGCCGAACTTGTCGCCCAGGTTGCCGTTGATGGCCTGCCCGACGGCATAGCACCACAGCAGCGAGGTCGAGGCCCAGCCCAGCATTTCCTTGGAAAGGCCGAACTCCTTCTGGATGCCGGGGATGGCGAAGCCGAAGGTCTGGCGCCCCGTGTAGAAGAAGAAGTAGCAGAACATGGCCGCCAGCAGCATCCGCCACTGCGCCTTGCGGAACGAGTTGTCGAGGGGGCGTGCGTAGGTGCCCGCCTGCAGGATGGGATTGGCCGCTTGCATGGTATGTCTCCTTGTCTTGACGGGCGTGGGGCCCGTGGGGCCGGCTCGATGGCCGGCATGCTGTCTGTCTTGTCTGGCTGACTCTGTCTTGTCTCGCTGCGCAGTCCCTGCCTGTCAGGCCAACGCCGCCGCGCCGATGAAGTTCTTGCCGCGCGCCCCGTCCATGGCGCGCGCGATCATGGCCGCCGCTTCGCTGTCCGCAACGCCATAGTCGGCAAACTCGGTCTTCACGCCAAGCCCCTGCAGGAAAGCCCGCAGTCGCTGCGTGGCGGTCGCCAGGTCGGTGCCGAACAGCAGCTGCAGCGTCCGGTCGCGGTCGGGCGAGCGGGCCCAGGCCTTCTCCAGCACCAGGGGCAGCGTGAAAGAGCAGGCGATGCCGTGGGCCAGGCCGTGGCGCAGCGTCATCTCGTAGGAAATGGAATGCGCCAGCGCCGTCTTGGTGTTGGAGAACGCCATGCCGGCCTTCAGTGCGGCCAGCGCCATGCGCTCGCGCAGGTCGAGGTTGCCCAGGTCCTTGAGCAGCGCCGGCAGGCAGTCGAAGATGTCGCGCACGGCCGAGACGGCGAAGGTGTCGGAGACCGGGTTGGCATTCACGTTCCAGATCGCTTCGAGCGCGTGCGACAGCGCATCGAGCCCCGTCGACACCGTGGTGCCCGCCGGCACCGAGAGCATGAGCTCGGGGTCGACGATGGCGGCCTCGGGCCAGGTGGCGTCCAGGTGCAGCGAGTATTTCTTCTGGTTGCCGGCGTCCCAGATGGTGGCCCACGGCGTCACCTCGCTGCCGGTGCCGGCGGTGGTCGGCACGGCGATCAGCGGCTTGACGCTGGCGGGCACGAAGGGCTTGCCCGTGGCCAGCAGCGCGACGAGTTCGTCGAACTGCCCGTTGGCCGTGCCCACCATCAGCGCCTTGGCCGTGTCGATGGCGCTGCCGCCGCCGACCGCCACGATGGCGTCGCAGGGTGCGTCCGATTGCCAGAAGGTGTTGTACAGCTCGCGCAGGTGGGCGACGTCGGGGTTGGGACGCACGTCGTCGATGACGGTGACGAGCGCGTCGCCCAGCAGCGCCTGCAGGCGATCGACCAGGCCGAGCCCGCGGGCCTCGGGGAAGGTGACGAGGGCGACGCGGCGCCCCGCCAGGAGCGCGGGCAGCCGTGCGAGGCTGCCTCGCCCGGAATGAATGGACACGGGATTGCGGTAGGCGTGGGGCATGTTTTTTGTCTCCGGTTTCTGTCTGGGCCGCAGTGTCGAAGCGGCGCACCGGGGCGTCCAATCGCATTTCGCGCGTGCAACCCGTCCAAAACCGATGGATGCCTTGGGGAAAGCCTGCATAGGCGCCAGCGCCGCATCTGAGGGAGGCTCGGCGCACGCCCCTCACGATCGCCCCATGTTTCACCAGTACTACAAGTGGATCCGCTGCTTCCACGCCGTCGCCAAGACCGGCGGCTTCACCACGGCCGCGCGCTACCTGCACATCGGCCAGCCCACCGTGACCGACCAGGTCAAGGCGCTGGAAGAGCGCTTCAACGTCGAGCTGTTCCTGCGCAGCGGGCGCGCCGTGCGGCTCACGGCCGCGGGCGAGCAGCTGTATGCGATCACGCAGGGCCTGTTCGGGCAGGAGGAAGAGGCGATGCAGTTCCTGCAACGCGCCCACAAGCTGCGCACGGGGCTGGTGCGCGTGGGCGCGGTGTCGCCGCCCATCGCGCTGGAGCTGGCGCGCAGCTTCAAGCGCAGCCACGCCGGGCTCGACCTGACGGTGTCGATCGGCTCCGAGGCCTCCACGCTCGGCGGGCTGCAGGACTTCGACATCGACGTGGGCATCCTGGTGGAGCCGCCCGAGATCGAAGGCCTGCACCAGGTGCCGTACCGCGTGGAGCGCATCGTGGCCGTGGTGCCCGCGAAGCACCCGTGGGCGAAGAAACGCACCATCGCCACGCGCGACATCGCGGGCGAGCCGGTGATCCTGCGCGAGCCCGGCTCCAAGACGCGCCACCGCGTCGAGCGTGCCTGCGCGCAGCAGGGCGTGCAGATGCACTGCGTGATGGAGATCAACAGCCGCGAGGCCATCCTGCACGCCGTGGCCAACGGCATGGGCGTGGGCTTCGTGACGCAGATCGAGTGCATTCCGCTGCCCGGCCTGAAGATGGTGGAGATCGACGACGACGAGCTGTCGATCAGCTACTCGCTGTGCTGCCTGGCGGTGCGCAAGGACCGGCCGCTGATCCGCGCGCTGTTCGAGGTGGCGCAGCAGGGCGACGACACGGCCGACTGAGCAGGGTTTCGTCGCGGGCGGCACACCCCGCGGCGGGCTTCTTCGCTATCCTGCCGTCTGGCCCCAGACGAAGGATCGACCTTGAACTTGCACCCCGCCCTCCAGGACGCCGCCGCGCGCGACTTCGGCACCCTTGCCGACCTGGTCCGCCTCCACGCCCAGCACACCCCCGAGCGCCCCGCGCTGGCCGACGCCCAGCAGACGCTGGACTACCGCGCGCTCGACGCGCTCATGGACCGCATCGCCGCCGCCCTGCAGCGCGACGGCCTGCGCGCCGGCGACGCCATCGCGGTCTGCGCCGCCTCGTCGGTGCCCTATGCCGCCGTGTTCCTGGGCGCGCTGCGCGCGGGCGTGGCGGTGGCCCCGCTGGCCCCCGGCTCGGCGCCCGCCAGCCTGGCGCGCATGATCACCGACGCCGACGCGCGCCTGCTGTTCACCGACGCCTCGGCCGCCGAGGTGGTGGGCGCCGCGCAGGCCACGGGCCTGCCGCACATCGCGCTCGACGGCTCCAACGTCGGCCGCGCGCTCGACGACTGGCTCGCGGCGCCCGGCGCAAAGCCGGAGCCCGTCGAGGTGCAGCCCGGCTGGGCCTTCAACATCATCTATTCGTCGGGCACCACCGGCGAGCCCAAGGGCATCGTGCAGGGCCACGGCATGCGCTGGTCGCACATCCAGCGCGGCGCCAAGTACGAGTACGGGCCCGAGACGGTCACGCTGCTGTCGACGCCGCTGTACTCCAACACCACGCTGGTGGTGTTCTTCCCCACCCTCGCCTTCGGCGGCTGCGTGGTGCTGATGCCCAAGTTCGACGCGCTGGGCTACCTGCAGCTGGCCGTGCAGCACCGCGTGACGCACACCATGCTCGTGCCGGTGCAGTACCAGCGCCTGATGGCGCACCCGCGCTTCGACGCGCACGACCTGTCGACCTTCCGCCACAAGTTCAGCACCAGCGCGCCCTTCAACGCGGCGCTCAAGGCCGACGTGCTCAAGCGCTGGCCGGGCGGGCTGGTCGAGTTCTACGGCATGACCGAAGGCGGCGGCACCTGCATCCTCGAGGCGCACCTGAACCCGACCAAGCTGCACACCGTGGGCCAGCCCGCGCCGGGCAGCGACATCCGCCTGATCGACGAGGAAGGCAACGAGCTGCCGCGCGGCGACACCGAGGTGGCCGGCGAGGTGGTGGGCCATTCGGCCGGCATGATGACCGGCTACCACCGCCAGCCCGCGAAGACGCGCGAGGCCGAGTGGTTCGACGCCACCGGCAAGCGCTTCATCCGCACCGGCGACGTGGGCCGCTTCGACGCCGACGGCTTCCTCACGCTGTTCGACCGCAAGAAGGACATGATCATCAGCGGCGGTTTCAACATCTACCCGAGCGACCTCGAAGGCGTGCTGCGCGGCCATGCGGCGGTGGCCGACGTGGCGGTGGTCGGCGTGCCGTCCGAGCAATGGGGCGAGACGCCCGTGGCCTTCGTGGTGCGCCGCGAGGGCGACGCCACCACCGAAGAGGCGCTGCTGCAGTGGGCCAACGCCCAGGTCGGCAAGACCCAGCGGCTGGCGCGCCTGCGCTTCATCGACGAGCTGCCGCGCAGCGCGATCGGCAAGGTGCTCAAGCGCGAGCTGCGCGACCTGAGCGCCTGATCGGGTGAGCGCCACAAGCACCAACAACACCGCCCCACCCGAACACGGCGGCGGCAACGGCCTGCTGTGGGTGCTCGTGGCCGTCGCGGTCGTGTTCGCCTTCGTGCGCCCGCGCGCGCCGATGGACTGGCTGCGGCTGGTCGACTGGCAGACCGTGGGCGCGCTGGCGGGCCTGCTCGCCATCACGCAGGGCGTGGAGAAGAGCGGCATGCTGCAGGCCGCCGCGCGGCGCCTGCTGGCCCACACGCACAGCCAGCGCGGCCTGGCGATGGCGCTCACGGCCACGGCCGCGCTGCTGTCGGCGCTGGTGACCAACGACGTGAGCCTGTTCCTGCTGGTGCCGCTCACGCGCGTGCTGGCCGTGCAGGCGCACCTGCCGCTGGCGCGGCTGGTGGTGCTGCAGGCGCTGGCCGTGAACGCGGGCTCGGCGCTCACACCCATCGGCAACCCGCAGAACCTGTACCTGTGGCACCGCTCGGGCGAGAGCTTCTTCGGCTTCATGGCCATGATGGGCCCGACCGTGGCGATCATGCTGTTCTGGCTCTTCGTGGCCGTGTGGTGGCTGGTGCCGCGCACGCCCATCGCGCTGCGCGAGGAGACCGAGGCCGCGCCCGTGCAGCCGCGCCTGCTGGCGCTGGCCGGCGTGCTGTTCGTCGGCTTCGTGGTCGCGCTCGACCGCCACTGGCTGCTGCCCGGCCTGGGCGCGGTGTTCGGCGTGCTGCTGCTCACCTACCCGCGCGTGCTGCGCGGCATCGACTGGGCCTTGCTGGCCATCATCGCCCTGATGTTCGTCGACCTGCGCCAGGCCGCCGAGCTGCCCGCCATCGCGGCGCTGCTGGGCCACTGGCCGATCGGTGAGGGCTGGCGCGCCTACCTCGCGGCCATTGCGGCCTCGCAGGTCATCAGCAACGTGCCGGCGGCGATCCTGCTCGACCGCTACGTGCACGACCTGCCCGCGCTGGCGGCCGGCGTGAGCGTGGGCGGCTTCGGCTGCGTGCTGGGCTCGCTGGCCAACCTGATCGCGCTGCGGCTGGCGAAGCTGCCGCACGGGCTGCGCGAGTTCCACCGCATCAGCATTCCGTTCCTGCTGGTGTGCGCGGCCTCGGCGCTGCTGCTGCGGCTGGGGTGATGACAGGCGGCGGGGCGGCGCGGACAATCGCTCCCGCCATGCACACGCCCGCCCCTGTCCTCTCACTGCGCGACTACACGCCATCGCGCGGCAGCCACGCGCACGACCACTTCCAGGTGCTGCTCGGGCTCGACGGCGTGCTCGAGATCGAAGTCGAAGGCCGCGGCTCGGGCATCGGCACGGGCCAGGCCCAGGTGGTCGCGCCCGGCGACCGGCACGACTTCGAGGCCCGGCGCGGCGGCAGCGTCTGCCTCGTGCTCGACACGCCGCATGCCCCGTGGGCACGCTGCGTCGAGCAGCCGCCGGCCGATGCACCCCGGCTGCATGCGCTGGCCCGCTACCTCGCGCACTGCCTGCAGCAGCCGCAGCACGCGGCGCTCGCCCTGCAGCATGGCCCCGCGCTGCTGCTCGAGGCCTGGGGCGCCGCCCCTTCGGTCGCCGACACGCGCCGCCGCCGCATCGACTGGCCGGCCCTCGCGGCCTGGGCGCAGGCGAACTGGCACCGGCCGCTGGGCGTGGCCGACCTGGCCGAGGTCGCCTGCCTGAGCCCCAGCCAGTTCGCACAGCGCTGCCGCGAGGAACAGGGCCAGAGCGCCATGCTCTGGCTGCGCACGCTGCGGCTGGCCCATGCGCGCGCACTGCGGCTCGAAGGCCTGAGCGTGGCCGAGACGGCGCGCCGCACGGGCTACCGGTCGCCGTCGGCGCTCACGGCCGCGCTGCGCCGCTGACACCGTCGTTGCGCGACGACGCACCGTCGGGCCGCGACGAACGCGGCGCGTAGCCTCGGCGTCCATGCCCGCCACCTTCTACGCCCTGCTCGCCATCGCGCTGTGGGCCACGCTCGCCACCTTCGGCACCGCGCTGTCGCACCTGCCGCCCTTCCTGCTGACCGGGCTGGCGCTGATCGTCGGCAGCGTGCCGAGCTGGCCGCTGGTGCTGCGCGACCGCCGCGCCTGGCGCGTGCCGCCGCGCACGCTGGCGCTCGGGGTGTACGGCCTCTTCGGCTTTCACTTTTTTCTGTTCATCGCGCTGCGGCATGCGCCGCCGGTGGAGGCCAACCTCGTGAACTACCTCTGGCCGCTGCTGATGGTGGTGCTGGCGCCGGTGCTGCTGCCGGGCGTGTCGCTGCGCCCGCTGCACGTGGTGGCGGCGCTGCTGGGCTTCGCGGGCGCGGCCATCGCGATCCTCGGCGCGCGCGGCGGCAGTGCGGCGCTTCCCGGCGCGCCCGCCACGTACTGGGGCTTCCTGCCGGCGGCCGGCTCGGCCTTCATCTGGGCCAGCTACTCGCTGTGGACGCAGCGCGTCACGCCCTTCCCGACCTCGGCCATCGGCCTGTTCGGGCTGGTGTCGGGCGCGCTCTCGCTGGCCTGCCATGCGCTGCTGGAACCGGCGGTGGCGCTGTCGACCAAAGACGGGCTGCTGGTCGCGCTGTGCGGCCTGGGCCCGCTGGGCGCGGCCTTTTTCGTGTGGGACATGGCGCTCAAGCGCGGCGACGCGCGGCAGATCGGCATCCTGAGCTACCTCACGCCGCTGGCCTCCACCGCGCTGCTGCTGGCCGTGACCGGCCGGGCGCTCACGGCCAGCATCGCGCTGGCGGCGGCGCTGATCATCTCGGCCGCCGTGATGGGCACGCGTGCGAAATGAGACAAATCAGGGCGATGCCCGACAGAGCTTGTCGTTTTTTGTGGCTAGAGTGGAGGCTCAGGAAAAAGGAGTCACCCCCATGGATCAGAAGAACAACAAGACCGAGGATTTCGAGATCACGCCCAAGCTGGTGTTCGACATGAACCTGGCGCTGTACCTCGACCTGGTGGCCGCGCTGGAGGGCGCGGGCGCCGTCACCTACCGGCAGATGGCGGCGCGGGTCCTGAACATCAGCATGGACGCCCGCACCGACGGCGACACCAACCTGTCGACCGTGCTCGAAGGCATCGCCCAGGGCTTCGCAGGCCACGGCGACGGCCTCTCGATCGAACTGCTGAAGGCCGCGCGCGGCCTGCGCGAGGACGATGCGATGGGCGACATTCCGATGCGGCCCACCGACGATTGAGGTTCGGGGCGCCGCGGCGCCCCTTTGGTTATTCCTCGGCGACCTGCAGCACCAGCTTGCCGAAGTTCTCCCCCGCGAACAGCTTGTTCAGCGACTCGGGGAAGGTGTCGAGGCCCTTCACGACGTCTTCCTTGCTCTTCATGCGGCCGTCCTTCAGGTAGCCGGCCATCTCGGCGATGGCGATCGGGTAACGGTCGGCGTAGTCGAACACCACGATGCCTTCCATGCGCGCGCGGTTCACGAGCAGGCTCAGGTAGTTCTTCGGGCCGGCGGCCGGCATGCTGTTGGCGTTGTTGTACTGGCTGATGGCGCCGCAGATGATCACGCGGGCCTTGCGTGCCAGGCGTGCCAGCACCGCGTCCAGGATGTCGCCGCCGACGTTGTCGAAGTAGATGTCCACGCCCTTGGGGCAGTGGGTCTTGAGGCCTTCGCGCACGGCGCCCGCGCCGGCCTTGTAGTCGATGCAGGCGTCGAAGCCCAGCTCTTTCACCACCCAGTCGCACTTGGCGGCGCCGCCGGCGATGCCGACCACGCGGCAGCCCTTGATCTTGGCCAGCTGGCCCACGGTCTGGCCCACAGCGCCGGCTGCGCCCGAGACGACCACCGTTTCGCCTGCCTGGGGCATGCCCACGTCCATCAGGCCGAAGTAGCCGGTCATGCCGGGCATGCCCAGCACGTTGAGCCACTGGGTGATGGTGCCCACGCGCAGGTCGACCTTCACGAGGCCGTTGCGCTTGATCTGGTCCTGCGGGATCAGCATGTATTCCTGCACGCCGAGCGTGCCGTACACGGTGTCGCCCACGGCGAACTGCGGGTTCTTCGAGGCCACCACGCGGCCGATGCCGCCGGCGCGCATCACCTCGTCGATGGCCACGGGCGGGATGTAGCTCTTGGCGTCGTTGAGCCAGCCGCGCATGGCGGGGTCGAGCGACAGCGACAGCGTCTTGACCAGCACGCCGCCCTCGTCGGGCTGGGCCACGGGCTCGGTGCTGAAGCGCCAGTGCTCGCGCGTGGCCGTGCCCTCGGGGCGCTTGGCAAGACGGACCTGGTGGTTGGTGAGGGCGCTGCTCATGGTGTCTCCTTGATGGGTGAATGTGCCGGGCATCGGCGACGCAGCCGCATCGTAGTCGCGGGCCAAGACCCCGCGCGTAGCGCAGGCGACAGCCCGCGCGCACCCTTCGGGCGCCCTGCTATGGAAGCAGGAGCAACCCGTACGCCGCCGCCGTGGCGACGCCCAGCACCGAGGCCACGGCGCCGACGCGCCGCGCCCAGCCGGGCCGGTAGCTCACGAGGCCGACCACCACGAGCGCAGCGGCCGTGAGCGCGCCCAGCCACAGCACCCAGCCCATGGCCGGCCCGCGCAGCCGGAGTGCCGCGACCAGCGACAGCCCCAGCAGCGCCGCGCCGCCCAGCTGCTGCCAGGGCCGCGACGGCCCCGGCGTGCGGCCGCGCCCGTGGGCGTCTTCGTAATGCCGGTCCATCGCCAGGCTCAGCGTGACGAAGCCGCCGAGCGCCGACGCGAACAGGGCGCACACCAGCGCGAAGGTGCTCATCAAAAGCACCCCCGCGCCGGAAGCCCCGCCCTCACCGGACGACGAAGCTCAGCGTGGCGACGTGGCGCGTCTGCGTGTAGGGCTTGCCGTCCCAGGTGCCCTTGCCGTCCTTGTCGGTGTGGTTCACCTCGACCACGTACTGGCCGGGCCAGGGCGTCTGCAGCGTGACCTTGCCGGCGTCGTCGGTGGTGAACTTCTTCTCCCACTTGGGCGGGCCGAACACGACCACCTCGGCCTTGGGCAGCGGCTTGCCCGCCAGCAGCAGCGTGAAGCTGTTGCTGTTGGCGGCCTGCGGCACGAGCTCGAGCGTGTGGCGCGCGACGGTTTCGGTGCGGCCGGTGCGTGCCTGGTAGAGGCTTGCCACGCCCTTGTCGCTGACGTAGGCGCCCACGAGGCGCGCGTCGCCGCTGGCGTCGGCCTTGACCACGAAGTGGTCGGCATGGCGCGTGGCCGGCGTCTGCTTGCCGTCGGCGGCGATGCCGCGCGGGGCGCTGATCAGCTTCAGGTGGCCGGACTCGGTCTCGCGCAGGTCGTCGGCCCATTCGCCGAAGTAGGCCTTGGCCTCGCCGCCCGCGGCGGGTTCGAGCCAGACGAAGTGGGCGTGCGCGGCGCCCGAGAAAACGAACGCGGCCGCCGCGAGGGTGGCAAGGGAGAACAGGGGTTTCTTCATGGTCGATGCTCCAGGTTGATTGATGGTTGAGACGGAATGGAAGGCTGCTTGTTCAGAACTTGGCGCGCAGGGTCAGGCTCACATTGCGCGGCTCGCCCCAGAACACGCTGTCGTAGAAGCCCACGTTGCGGTAGTACTTCTTGTCGAAGACGTTGCGGATGTTCAGTTGCGCCGTGACGTTCTTGTTGATCTCGTAGCTGGCCATGAGGCTGAAGACCGCGTACGACTTCTGCGAGATGCGCGGCAGCGGGTCCTTCATGCTGAACAGCGGCGGCTTGCCATACCACGACTCGCCGTAGATGCCGCTTTGCGCCGTCATGTCGCCGCCGACCTTCAGGCCGCGCCAGGCGCCGCCGAAGCGGTAGGCGGTCGACAGACGCAGCAGGTGCTTGGGCTGGTTGGGCACGGCACGCGCGCCCTTGGCGGTCTTGGCATCGAGGTACGTATAGCCGGCGGCCACGTTCCAATCGGGCGTGATCTGGCCCGACACGTCGAACTCGAGGCCGCGCGCCGTCACGCCGTCGCCGCTGGCCACGTAGGCCTGGCCGCCGTCGGGCAGGCGAAAGCCTGCGGGCACGCTGCGATCCAGCTCGGCCAGGTTCTTCTTCTTGACCTGGAACACGGCGGCCGACGCATTGAGCGCGCCGCCGAAGTACTCGCCCTTCAGGCCCAGCTCGGCGCTGGTGCCGGTCTCGGGCGTGAGGTACTGGTCGTTGCGGTCCTTCGAGGTCTGCGGACGGAACAGCGTGGTGTAGCTGGCATACAGCGAGTGGCGCTTGTCCAGGTCGTAGACCACACCGACGTACGGCGTGACCTCGTCCTTCGACTCCGACTTGCCCGTGGTGCGCGTGTACTGCAGCGCCGTGTTGTAGGCGTGGGTGTAGCTGCGGTAGTTGCTCACGCGCGCGCCGACGATCACGCTCAGCGGGTCGGTGAGGCTGAAGCGGCCCGCCACGTAGCCGCCGTTGAGCTGCGTGAAGCCCACGGTCTTGGAGCCGTCGGCCAGGAAGATCGGGCGCGGGATGTTGCCGGTCCACGTGCGGTAGTCGGGAATGGCCTCGGCGTACGGGATCACCGGCGTGCCGCCCTGCGAGGTGTAGGTCTGGTTGCCGCCGTTCCATCCGGCGATGAAGGTGTGGCGCCGCCCGAACAGGCTGAAGGGGCCGGTGGCGTACAGGTCGAAGTTGTCGTTGACGTACTCGCCCTCGCCCCACACGCCGCTCCACAGCTTCATGCCCTGGCCGGTGAAGCGGTTGGGGTAGCCCGCGCCGCCGTTGGCCACGGTGGTGTTGTTGGTGCTGGTGGTGCGCGCATAGCCCAGGTGCACCTTCCAGTCGTTGTCGAAGCGGTGCTGCAGCGAGACGAAGGCCGTGTGCTGCTTGTTGGCCCAGGTGCTCCACGGCGCGCTCAGGCTGGTGTTGCGCGGCAGGTTGGCCAGCGAGCCGTCGTGGTTCCAGTACGGAATGGCGCCCCAGGTCGCGCCCGTGGGCTTGTTGTCCTGGAAGTCGATGCCGGCGGTGAGCAAGGTGGAGCGCGTGAGGTCGGCCTCGACGATCACCATGCCCACGGTCTTGCGCTCGTGGTACAGGTCCATGTACGAGTCGCGGTCCTGCCAGGCCAGCGCGGTGCGCGCGCGGACGCGGCCGTCGGCGGTGAGCGGCACCGACAGGTCGACCTCGGCGCGCTTGTGGTTCCAGCGCCCGTAGCTGAGCGAGGCGCTGCCCTGGAACTCGCGCGTGGGGCGCTTGCGCACCGAGTTGATGGTGGCCGACGGGTCGCCCGTGCCGCCCATGAGGCCCGTGGCGCCGCGGATGACCTCGATGCGGTCGTACAGCACGGTGTCGGACAGCGGCGAATTCGGGCCGCGCGGCATGCCGTCGATCTGGAAGTTGTTGATCGAGAAGCCGCGCGCCGAGTAGTTCACGCGCTCGCTGTCGGCCTGCCCGACCATGATGCCGGTGGTCTGGCCCAGCACGTCGTCGATGCGGGCGCTGCCCAGGTCGTCCATGCGCTCGCGCGTGATCACGGTCACCGACTGCGGCGTCTCACGGATCGACAGGTCCATGCGGGTCGCGGTGGAGGCCTGCTCGGCGGTGTAGGAGCGGCTGCCCTCGGTGCGGCCGCTGCGGTCGCCCGAGACGGTGACCTCGGACAGCGCCGCGCCGCTGGCGGCGGGCTGTTGTTGCGCGCCGGCTGCGCCGCACAGGAGCAGGGCGACGAGGGCCACGGGAGACCGCCGGAAGCGGGCGCGTGAAAACGAATGCTGGTTCATGGCATGAAGAAAGGGGGCGACCCGACCCGGGAGGTCGGCAACGCCCGTTGGCAAGAGATGGCTAGCGACGCACCCGGTCGCGAAGGGACCGGCAGCGACCTGGCTGCGGAGAAAAAACGCGGTGCGTCAGTAGGTGCCGCGCAAGGTCACGAGCAGGTGGCGCGGGGCGCCGTAGAAGCTGCTGCTGGTGCTGGTGCGGTAGCGCGTGTCGAAGACGTTGTTCAGCGCCACCGACACGGCGAGGTGCTTGTTGATCGGGTAGCGCGCCATGAGGTCGAGCGTGGTGTAGGCCTGCTGCGTGAAGCGCGCATGGCCCGAGGGACCCAGGCCGGTGCTGTAGGTGTCGCTCTGCCAGTTCAGGCCGCCGCCCACCGTGAGGCCGTTGCCGATGCCGGCGATGCGGTAGCTGGTGAAGAGCTTCAGCAGGTTCTTCGGCACCTGCGTGTTCAGGCGCTGGCCGGCCGCGCCGCGGGCCACGCTGTGCGCAAAGCCGCCGCCAACCTGCCAGCCGGGCAGCAGCTCGCCGGCAATTTCAAATTCGTAGCCGCGCGTGGTCGTGCCCTTGGCGGCGCGGTAGGCGGCCGAGCCGTCGGGCGCAAACTCGTTGTCCAGGCGCACGGCGAGGTTGTCCTGCTTCACCTGGAACACGGCGGCGCTGAGGTTGAGCCGGTCGTTGTGGAAGGCGCCCTTCACGCCCGCCTCGTAGGCGTGCCCTTCGAGCGGGTCGAGGTAGGTGCCGCTGCGGTCCTTGCTGGCCTGCGGCTTGAAGATGCTGGTGTAGCTGGCGTAGGCCGACCAGTGCTTGTCGAGATCGACCACCACGCCCGCGTACGGCGTGACGACGCCCTTCTCGCTGCGCGTGGTGAGGGTGGCGGCGCGCTGCAGGGGGACGGTGCGCGTCACGTCCTTCCAGTCGCTCGCGCGTGCGCCGACGATCACCGAGAGCGCGTCGGTCGGCCGCAGCCGCACCGTGGCATAGGCGCCCGACTGGCGCGTGGCCGTTTCCTGGCGGCCGGTCACGGGCTGGTGCGGCTGGGCCGGCAGGTCGCCGGTCCAGCTGTTGAAGTTCGCGATCCACGGATCGAAGCCCGCCACGTTCCAGCCCGCGTACAGCGGCGCGTCGCTGTGCGTGCGCGAGGCGTTGTAGCCCAGCACCAGCTCATGGCGCCGGCCGAAGAGTTCAAAGGGGCCGCTGGCGTACAGGTCGAATGCGTTCTGCACCGGCACCGCGTTCCAGCGGTTCGTCCACAGGCCGAGCCCCGCACCGGTCGCGCGGTCCATGTAGCCGCGCAGCGCGTAGCCGATGACGTCGTCGTAGGCGCGGCGCGAGCGGTTGAAGGCGGCGTGCACGGCCCAGCCGTTGTCGAAGCGGTGGTCGAGCGCGGCGAAATACTGGCGCTGGTCCTGGTACGAGTGGGCCCAGCGCGCGGCGGCGCTGCGCGAGCGGCCGTAGCTGGCCTCGCTCCCGTCGCTGAAATGCAGCGGCAGGCCGGCACGCGCCACGCCGTCGTTGTCGTGCCGCTGCAGCTCGAAGCCGGCGCTCAGGCGTGTGCTGCGCGCGAGGTCGGCTTCGACGATGCCGTAGAACAGGCGCTTCTTTTCATGGTGGCGCTCGATCCATGAATCGCCGTCCTGCACGGCCGCGACCACGCGCGCGCGCACGCGGCCGTCGGCGGTGACGGGCCCGCCGATGTCGAGCTCGGCGCGCTGCCGATTCCAGGTGCCCGCGCTGAACGAGGCGCTGGCCTGCAGCGCGTTGCCGGGGCGCTTGCGCACGAGGTTGACGGTGGCCGCCGGCGTGCCCACACCGTTGAGCAGACCGGTGGCGCCGCGCACCACCTCGACGCGGTCGTAGAAGGCCAGGTCACCGGTCTGCAGCAGCCAGGTGCCGGCCTGCGGGATGCCGTCGACCTGGTAGTTCTCGACCTCGAAGCCGCGCGAATAGACGGCGTTGGCGTCGGTGCCGGCGTTGCCGCTTTGCACGAAGCTCAGGCCGGGCGCCTGGCGCAGCACGTCGCTGATCTGGCCCAGGCCCTGGTCGTCGAGGCGGTCGCGCGTGAGCACGCTGACCGACTGCGGCGTCTCGCGCAAGCTGAGTTCGAGCCGCGTCGCGGTGCCGATCGCGCCGTCGGTGGTGTAGGAGCCGGTGCCTTCGGTGACGGTGCCGGTGTCGCGCCCGCCGGTGACCGTGACTTCGCTGAGCGCACCGCCTGCTGCGGGCGCTTCGGCCTGCGGCTTCGGGCCCGGTGTGCGCTGCGCCGCGACGCGCAGCGCGTAGCCGCCCGAAGCGCCACGCACCGCTTCGAGGCCGCTGCCTTCGAGCAGCTGCAGCAGCGCCTCGCGCGCCGTGTAGCGGCCCTGCAGCGCGGGCGCGCGCTTGCCGCGCACCACCTCGGCATCGACGCCGAGCAGCAGCCCCGTGCGCACGGCGAGCGCGGTCAGTGCGCTGCTCAGCGGCTGCGCGGGCTGGTGCCACTCGAAGGCCGCATCGGCAGCGGGCGTTTGCGCGGCGGCCGGCACGGCAAGCAGCACCAGGCTCGCCAGCGCGAAGGCACGGCGCAGGCGATGCCAGCGCTGCGCGGTCTCGGTCGGGTCTGCGGGTCCTGTCATGGTGTGGTGAATCTCTTTTCACCACCTATGACAAGCGGGCACGGGAAACGGGTAGCGGCGCGCGCGGAAAAAGTTCGCCCGCCCGGTCACGGCGACGCCGTGGTGGTCACCCGCACCAGCCACGGCGACAGCGTCGACACGCGCAAGCTCGGCAGCGCGCTGGCGAGCAGCGCGAGCGCGGCGTCGCTTTGCTGGATCGGCAGCACGCCGGTGAAGCGCAGCGCGCCCAGGGCCTCGTCGTCGGCCAGCAGCAGCCCGGGCCGGTGCCGGCCGAGCTGGCGCAGCACCTCGGCCACCGGTGCGTCGTCGAACACCAGCCGGCCCTGCGGCCAGGCCAGGCCGCCGGGCGCGGCGGGCACGGTGTCGGTGGTGACGCCGCGGCGATCGAAGCGCACCTGCTGCCCCGCCTGCACGTCGACCCAGCGGTCGTCGCCGCCGTCCAGCGGCTGCACGCGCACGCGCGATTCGGTGACGGTGACGAGCGTGTCGCTCGCCTCGCGCCGCACGGCGTAGCGCGTGCCCAGCGCCTGCGCGCTGCCGTCGCGGTCGACCACGGCAAAAGGCTTGTCGCCGTGCGCGACCTCGACGAAGACCTCGCCGCGCAGCAGCTGCACCCGGCGCACGCTGCCGGAGAAATCGATGTCGATGGCCGAGTCGCTGTTCAGCGCGACGCGGCTGCCGTCCTCGAGCGTGAGGTGGCGGATCTCGCCGGCGCCGGTGCGTTCATCCGCCAGCCAGGCCTGCCACGGCATCGCGGCGCCCGCCACGAGCAGGCAGGGCAGCAGCACGAGCGCGCCCAGCGCCTGGCGCGAGAGGCCACGGCGCGCAGGTTGCGGCGCGGGGGTGTCGGGCGTGACCGACTCCCACATGCGGCGCATCTCGGCCAGCAGCCGCGCATGGCGTTCGTCGAGCGCGCACCACGCCGCGCAGGCGGCGCGCGTGGCGTCGTCCACGCTGTCGTCGGCGAGGGTCACGGCCCACAGCGCCGCCTCCTCGCGCAGGCGCTCGGCGGCCGCGTCAGGCATGGGCCGGGGCGTCGGCGCTTTCCGCTTCGGGCACGGCCGCGGCCATGCGGCCGTGGCAATGCGCCAGCACCTTCGCGAGGTACTGCTTCACGCGCGTCTCGGACACGCCCAGTTCGGCCGCGATCTCGCGGTACGAGCGGCCTTCGACGCGCGCCATCAGGAAGGCGGTGCGGCTCTTCACGTCGAGCTCGGTCGCCAGCAATGCGAGCACCTGGCCCAGCAGTTCGCGCGCGCAGGCCTTGTCCTCGGCGCTGGGCGCGCAGGCGTCCTCGGCCATCAGCGCCACGGTGCGCAGCACCTCGGCCTCGACCTGCATGCGGCGAAAGCGGTTGATCATCAACCGGCTGGCCACCACCTGCAGGAAGGCGCGCGGCTGGCGCAGCACCGGCTGTTGCGGCAGCTCGATGAGGTTGAGAAAGGTGTCGTGCGTGAGATCGGCCGCGGTGAAGCCGCAGCGCAGGCGGCCCAGCAACCAGCTGCGCAGCCAGCCCTGGTGGTCGACGTACAGCTGCCGGACTTCCGGATGGGACATGGTGTGAAGGGGCATCGCGGGCAGCGACGCAATTGAGAGTTATTCTCATTATAGATTTGTAAAGTTTGTCCTGTCCCCCGAAACGTCTCATTCCGCATGAGGCACCGCGCGGGCTACCCGTTTCCGCGCCTCGCACGTCTTAGCAGCATGACCCTCGCTTTCTTCTGCAGGGACGCCCGGTGACGGCGCCCGCTTCCCGTTCGCGCGCCGGCACACGCCTGCGCATCGCCGCCTTCGCGGCGCTGGCCTTGGCCGCCGTCGCGGTGGCCTACGTTTGGGCGAGTCCGCGCGACCCCGGCTGGGACACCGCCGTGCTGCGCCGCGGCGACATCGAAAGCAGCGTGACCGCCATCGGCACGCTGCAGCCGCGCCGTTATGTGGACGTGGGCGCGCAGGTGTCGGGCCAGATCCTGCGGCTGCACGTGCAGCCCGGCGACGCGGTGAAGAAGGGCCAGCTGATGGTGGAGATCGACCCCAGCGTGCAGCAAGCCACGGTGGACGCCGGCCGCGCCTCGCTCGCGGGCCTGCGCGCGCAGCTGGCCGACCAGCACGCGCAGCACCGCCTGGCGCGCCAGCAGTTCACACGCCAGCAGCAGATGGCCGCCGAAGGCGCCACGCGCGCCGAAGACGTGCAGACCGCCGAAGCCACGCTGGCCTCGGCCGCCGCGAAGATCGCGCACCTCGAAGCCCAGATCGCCCAGACCCAGGCCACGCTGAAGGCCGACGAGGCCCGCCTGGGCTACACGCGCATCTACGCGCCGATGGCCGGCAGCGTGGTCTCGGTGCAGGCGCGCGAGGGCCAGACGCTCAACGCCACCTACCAGACGCCCGACATCCTGCGCGTGGCCGACCTGTCGAGCATGACCGTGTGGACCGAGGTCTCGGAAGCCGACGTGCGCCGTGTGAAGCGCGACATGGCCGTGTACTTCACCACGCTCGGCGCCGACCGCCGCCGCTGGGAAGGCACGGTGCGCCAGGTGCTGCCCTCGCCGCCCGTGCCCGCGGGCAAGAGCGGCGGCGACGCGCCGCAGGCGCCCGCCGCCAGCAAGGTCGTGCTCTACACGGTGCTGTTCGACGTCGACAACGCCGACGGCGAGCTCATGCCGCAGATGACCGCGCAGGTGAGCTTCGTCGCCGCCTCGGCGCGCAACGTGGTGGTGGCGCCGCTGCCCGCGCTCACGGCCGTGAAGGGCCAGAGCGGGCGCTTCACCGCGCGCGTGCTCGGCCCCGACGGCCAACCCGCGCCGCGCGAGGTGCGCATCGGCGTGCGCGACCGGCTCTCGGGCGAGGTGCTCGAAGGCTTGGCGGAAGGCGAGCGCCTCATCACCGGCGAGCGCGCGGCCGGTGGCGGCACGCGGAAGTTCCAGCTGTGAGTGCGGCCGAGACGAAGACGCCCCCGCTGATCGCGCTGCACGACCTGCGCAAGTCCTACGGCGGCCACGACGGCGCGCCGGCCGTCGAGGTGCTGCGCGGCATCACGCTCGAGCTGCATGCGGGCGAGTTCGTCGCCATCGTCGGCAGCTCGGGCTCGGGCAAGTCGACGCTGATGAACCTGCTGGGCTGCCTCGACCGGCCGACCGGCGGGCGCTACCTGTTCGCCGGCCAGGACGTGGCCGGCATGGACGCCGACGCGCTCGCGCGATTGCGGCGCGAGGCCTTCGGCTTCGTGTTCCAGGGCTACCACCTGATCTCGACCGAGTCGGCGCAGGAGAACGTCGAGATGCCCGCCATCTACGCCGGCGCGGCGCCCGCCGAGCGCGCCTCGCGCGCACGCGGGCTGCTCACGCGCCTGGGCCTGGGCGAGCGGCTGGGCCACCGGCCGCACCAGCTCTCGGGCGGCCAGCAGCAGCGCGTGTCGATCGCGCGCGCGCTCATGAACGGCGGGCGCATCGTGCTGGCCGACGAGCCCACCGGCGCGCTCGACTCGCGCAGCGGCGAAGAGGTGATGGCACTGCTCGACGAGATGGCCGCCGCCGGCCACACCGTGATCCTCATCACGCACGACCGCGAGGTGGCGCAGCGCGCGCGCCGCGTGATCGAGATCCGCGACGGCTGCATCGTGTCGGACAGCGGGCGCGCGCCCGTCGAAGCGCCACCAGAGCCACTTCCGCTGCCCTCGCCCACGCACACAGCCGACGCCGCCGACACCCCGCGCGCCCTGCTCTCCGAGCTGCACGAGGCGCTGCGCGCAGCGTGGCGCGTGATGTGGATCCACCGCTTTCGCACCGGCCTCACGCTGCTGGGCATCGTGATCGGCGTGGCCTCGGTCATCGTGATGCTCGCGGTCGGCACCGGCTCGCAGGAGGCGGTGATGAAGCAGATCTCGCTGTTCGGCGCCGACAAGATGTACGTGGCCGCCATTCCCGACAGCGCGCGCGGGCGCGGCGGCAAGCTCACGCTGGCCGACGTCGACACCATTCGCCGCCTGCCCAACGTGCGCGTGGCCATGCCCTACATCGAGGGCTTCGTGGTGGCGCGGCGCGGCAACGTGGACCACCGCACCGAGGGCGGCGGCGCCACCACCGACTTCGAGCAGGCGCTGAAGTGGCCGACCGCGCGCGGCATCTTCTTCGACGAGAGCGACGAGCAGAGCCTGGCCAAGGTCGCGGTGATCGGCGAGCGCGTGCAGGCCGCGCTGTTCGCCGACGGCACCGACCCCGTGGGCCAACGCATCCTGCTGGACAACGTGCCCTTCGACGTGCTGGGCGTGCTCGCCGCCAAGGGCGCGGGCGGCGGCCAGGCCAGCGAGGACGAGCGCGTGATCGTGCCCTTCTCCACCGCCGCCGCGCGGCTGTACGGCAGCAACCACCCGACCTGGGTGGCGGTGGCCGTGCACGACGTCGACAAGGCCTCGGAGACGGCGGCCGAGATCGTCGAGGTGCTGGCCGCGCAGCGCCACGTGCGCGACGTGCAGGTGTTCAACCAGACCGAGTCGATCAAGGCGCGCGCGCAGACCCAGCGCACCATGACCGTGATGCTCGGGCTGATCGCGGCGGTGTCGCTCGTGGTCGGCGGCATCGGCGTGATGAACGTGATGCTCATGACCGTGCGCGAGCGCACGCGCGAGATCGGCATCCGCATGGCCACCGGCGCACGCCAGCGCGACATCCTGCGGCAGTTCCTCGTCGAGGCGGTGCTGGTCACGGTGACCGGCGGCGTCGCGGGCGTGGTGGGCGGGCTGCTCGTGGGCGCCGCGCTCATCGTGTGGAGCGTGCCGGTGATCTTTTCCCTCACGGCCATCGCGGGCGCCTTCGGCTGCGCCGTGCTCACCGGCCTGGTGTTCGGCTTCATGCCGGCCCGCAAGGCCGCCGCGCTCGACCCGGTCGCGGCCCTGTCTTCCGAATGACGACTGCCATGACGCGCCTTTTCTTCTCTCCCGCCGCACTGGCCCTGGCGGCGCTGCTGCTCGCGGGCTGCGCGACGCCATCGGCCGATGCGCCCGCCACTGCAGCCCCCGTCGCAGACCCGTGGTGGGGCGGCTTCGGCAGCACCGAGCTGCCGGCCTTCGTTGCCGCGGTCGATGCCGGCAACCCCAACGGCGACGCCGCCGAAGCCCGCCTGCGCCAGGCCGAGGCGCAGGAGCGCATCACCGGCGCCTCGGCCTGGCCTGAACTGTCGGCCACCGCCGACGTGCAGCGCCAGGGCCGGCTCGGCGGCGATGCGAACGTGAGCGGCAACCGGCGCGCGCTCGGGCTCGATGCGCGCTACGAGGTCGACCTGTGGGGCCGCCTGCGTGCACAGCGCGACAGTGCCGGCGCCTCGCGACGCGCCAGCGCCTTCGATCGCGACGCGGTGCGCCTCGCGCTGCGCGCGGGCGCGGGTGCGGCCTGGCTCGACGCGCTGGGCCTGCGCGAGCGCACGGCCATCGCGCGCCGCAGCCTGGACGATGCCGAACGGCTGCTGCAACTGGTCGAGGCCCGTGCACGCGCGGGCGCGGCCTCGCCGCTCGAGCTTGCACAGCAGCGCGGCATCGTCGCGTCGCAGCGGCGCACGGCCGCCACGCTGTACCAGCAGTCGCGCGCGGCGGACATCCGCATGGCGCGCTGGCTCGGCCAGGCCGGCAGCGAAGTGCGGATCACGGCCACCAGCCTGCAGCAGCTCGCGCTGCCCGCGGTCGACGCCGGCCTGCCGGCCGATCTGCTCGCGCGCCGGCCCGACATCGCACGCGCCGAGGCCGCATTGGCTTCAGCCGATGCTGACGTAGCGGCGGCGCGCGCGGCGATGTTCCCCACGCTCACGCTGAGCGCCGGCCTTTCGGCCGCGGGCCCGCGCTTCGGCACGCTGTTCGACCACCCGGTGTACAGCCTGGCGGCGGCGCTCGCGGCGCCGGTCTTCGACGGCGGCCGGCGCGCCGCGGCGCGCGACCTGTCGGCCGCACGGCGCGAAGAGTTGCTCGCGAACTACCGCGCCGCCACCGTGGCCGCCTTCACCGACGCGCTGACCGCGCTCGAGGCCGTGGCCGCACTCGACACGCAGCGCGTGGCACAAGACGAAGAACTGGCGCAGGCCGAACGCGCGCGCACGCTCGCCGAGTCGCGCTACCGCGCAGGTGCCGAGACGCTGCTCACGCTGCTCGATGCGCAGCGCACGCTGTTCGCCGCGCAGGATGCGCGCGCGCAGTTGCTGCAGGCGCGCTTGCAGGCCGGCGTGGCGCTGTACCACGCGCTCGGCGGGGGATGGTCCGCCGACGCATCGGCCACCACACGCCTCAGCCGAACCGCACGCTGATCTGCAGGCCGGGGTGCGCGTTGCGCACCGTCAGCCGGCCGCCGTGGGCTTCGGCGATGAGGCGGCACAGGTACATGCCGAGGCCGACACCACCGGTGGCGCGCGCCCGCGCGCCGTCGGTGCGATAGAAGGGCTCGGTCAGGCGTTCGAGCTGCGCGTCGTCCACGCCGGGACCGAAGTCGCGCACCTCCAGCTCGGCACCGCCGTCGGCCGGCGCGCGCAAGCTCACGGTCGGTGGCTGCGGTGCGCCGGCGCTGTAGCGCAGCGCGTTGTCCAGCAGGTTGCGCACCATCAGGCGCACGCGCATGCGGTCGACGGGCTGCGGCGCCAGGCCCTCTGCCAGGTCGAGCTGCACCGCTTGCGCGCCGGGCATCTCGGCCACGATCTCGCGCACCAGCGCGGCCAGGTCGACCGGCTCGCGTTGCAACGCGGCATGCGGGCTCGCGAGGCGTTCGCTTTCGAGCAGGTCGCTGATCAGGTCGCGCATCTCGTTGAGGTCGCGCAGCAGCGCTTCGCGCTCGGCCTCGCCTTCGGGCGTGGCGGGCAGCAGCTCGGCGTTGAGGCGAGCGCGCGTGAGCGGCGAGCGCAGTTCGTGGCTCAGCGCCAGCAGCAGGCCGCGCTTGGCATCGAGCATGGCCTGGATGTCGCTGGCCATGGTGTTGACGCGCTGCGCGAGGTCGCCCAGGTCGTCGTTGCGGCGGATCGGAATGGGCTGCGTGAACTCGCCGCGGCCGAAGCGCTGCGCGCCCTCGCGGATGTCGATCAGCGGACGCAGCAGCCGGCTCACCAGTGCGTAGGCCACCACCACGAGCAGCAGCAGCACGCACAGCGTGGTCCAGCCCGCCGCGCGCGGCGCGAGCTGCCACAGCCGGGGCGCCCAGCCGAAGATGACCTTGTGCCCGTCGGCCGTGGGGCGCACGAACCAGCGCTCGGTGGAGAACATCGACTCCTCGCGGTCGCGGTCGTAGAACCAGCCGCCGCGCGCGTGCATGTCGTTGCCGGGGTTCGACTCCCAATTCACGGTGGGCCCGGTGATGCGGATGGTGATCGGCAGCCGGTCGACCAGCGCCTGCGCGCGCGTCGTGTCGGGCGGCGTGCCGAGTTCGGCAACGAGGCGATCGGCGTAGTCCATCAGCATCGGCTGCGCGGCCTCGGCCCAGGTGCTGGAGAACGAGCGCTTCATGCCGCCCACGAACACCGCCGCCATCACGAGCGCGAGCACCACGAACATCATCACGATGCGCACGCGCACCGAGCTGCGCCAGCGCTGCTGCATGTGCGCGTGCATGCGCGCGTGCCAGTGCCGGCGGCGCTCCTTGCCGGGGCACAGACCTTCGTTGTCGGCGGGCACGGCGCCTGCGCGCCTGCGGGGAAATCTCATGAAGAAGGCTCGCCCGGCGCCACGGCCAGCGCGTAGCCGGCGTTGCGCAGCGTCTTGATGCAGTCGAGCGGCTCGAGCTTCTTGCGCAGCCGGCTCACCACGATGTCGACCGCGCGCGTGAAGAGCTCAGCCTCGTGGCCGCGCAGCCGGTTGAGGATGTCGTCGCGGCTGAACACCTTGCCGGGCTCGCCGGCCAGCAGCGCGAGCAGGTCGAACTCGGTGCCGGTGAGTTCCACGCGCTCACCGTGGCGCAGCACCTGACGCCGGTCGAGGTCGATCGACAGGCCGTCGAACACGCGCAGCTGGGCGTTGGCGGCGGCGACCGCCGGCGCGCTGCGCTGGCGGCGCAGGATGGTCTGCACGCGCGCCACCAGTTCGCGCGGCTCGAAGGGCTTGGGCACGTAGTCGTCGGCGCCGAGTTCGAGGCCGACCACGCGGTCCATCACCTCGCCGCGCGCGGTGAGCATCACGATGGGGATGTCGCTTTCCTTGCGGATCTCGCGGCACAGCTCGAAGCCGTCCATCTCGGGCAGCATGACGTCGAGGATGGCCGCGTCGTAGTGCCCCGCGCGCAGCTTGGCGATGCCCTCGCTCGGGCGCTTGGCGCTGTCGAGCGTGCAGCCGAAGCGTGCGAAGTAGGTGGTCAGCGGCGCGGCGAGGTGTTCGTCGTCGTCGATCAGCAGGATGCGCGGCATGGCGGGATTGTGCCTCCTGGCAAAGAGAGCGCGAATGGCAAGGCTTGCAATCAATCCGGCCGGCATCGCACCGTCCAGACCAGGCCGGCGGCGAGGCCGGCGAGCAAGAGCACGTGGTAGACCACGTCGGGCACCGTGCGCGGGCCGATGCCCGCGACGATGGTGCCAAGGCCGACCAGCGTGCCCAGCAGGGCAAAGCCCTGTCCGGCGATCGCCGCCGTGCGGGCATGCGCGGGGCGGCGCCAGGTTTCGAGCGCCGCGAGCACCAGCACGGTGGCGATCACGGCCTCGGCGGTGCGCGCCTGCGGATGCGCGTGGCCGGCCCCGAGCCAGCCGCCGTGCACCGCCGATGCGACGGCGAGCGTGAGCGCCTCGCCCAGCATCATGGTGCGCGCGAGCGCGGGGCGCATCAAGGGACGCGAACGGGCCACGGCACTCACCATGGATCGGCGCGGCCGATGCGGCCGAGGTGGGTGGACGCAAAACCGGTCGCGTACTTCAGGCCGAAGCCCAGCGCATGGTCGAGCCCGACGCGGGCCAGCCAGATCAGCCCGCCGGCCACCGCCCACGGCTGCGCCGCGAACACGCCCAGCGCCAGCAGCAGCACGGGCCCGATCAGCGCATGCGCGGCGTTGTACAGCGCCGCGCCGACGCGCGGCCCCGCGAGGTAGCCGAGCAGCGAAAGGTCGGGCGCGAACAGCCAGAGCGCGAACACGCCCCAGCCCATGCCGAACTGGGCATAGCCGACCAGCGCCACCGCGAGCACCACCGCGCCTTCGAAGCGCAGCACGGTGCGCACGCCATCCGCGGCCGGTGCTGCGGGTTCGTGGGACACCACGGAGGCGACGTGGTGCTGCGGCGCCCGCAGAGCGGGTCGATGCAGCGACACGAAGCGCGCCCAGCCCGGGGGCGAGCCGATTTCAGCCATGACGCGACCAGCGGCGGCCGCCGCGCTCCATGAAGTCACGCACCTTCTGTTGCTGGGCGGGGTTCAGGTGGTCGAAGAAGTCGGCCGCGGCGGCGATGACCTCGGGGCTGCCGGTGCGCACCACGGCGGTCTTCTCTTCGATCAGGCGCGCGGCGCCGGCCTGGTCGAGCGTGTTGCCCGCGAACAGCGCCTTGAACTGCGAGCGCGGATCGCCCGAGCCGCCCGCTCCGCGCATCGCCTGGCGCTGCGCCTGCAGCTTCTCGGCGAGCACGGTGAGCTTCTGCTTCTGCGCGGCGTCGAGCTCGAGCTTGCTGCCGACGCGCTCGACCATCTTGGCGCGGAACTCGGCGCTGTCGCCGCCCCAGCCGTGGCGATGGCCGGCACAGCCGGCGATGCTGCCGGCGACGACGGCCAGGCCGGCGAATCCGAACAGGGTTCGTTTGATCCAGTGCTTCATGGGGGTGCTCCTTCATGCGCCCCTGCGCGGGGCTGCTTCAGTGATGAACGTGGCGACAGCGGCGATCCGCGCGCCGCAGCGGCTCAGAGGCGGTTGCCGCTGTCGCGCGCGGCGGCGGCACGCGCGTCGACGGGGTTCTGCATCGTCGAGATGACCTTGCTGTTCACGCGCGAACCGGAGGTCACGTTCTGGTCGGGGGCGGCGGCGGTGCGCACGGCTTCGGCGATGACGCGGGCGCGGTCGGTCGACACGGCCACGGTCTCGGGGCCGCGCGAACCCCGCACGACGTTCTGGTCGGGGGCGGCGGCCGTGCGCACGGCTTCGGCGTTGACGTCGGCGCGGCTCATGGCCGACACGGGCGCGTGGACGCCCTCGTAGCTTTCAGCCTTGGCGCCGGCGGCGGCGAGCATGGCGAAGGAACCGACAGCGATGAGCTGCGCGAGGGAGAAGGACGACTTGACGATCATGATGCAGGCCTTTCTTTCAGGGGTTGGAAGAGGAGACCTGATGGTGCGCGTCGATGCCCGGCGAGTCCTTTCACCCCCGTATCGCCGTATTTCGGTTTGTTTCACCCGGCCCGCAACCCGCCGTTTTCACGGCGCATCACGAAGACAAAGGTATGCGAAAGCGCGGGCTCAGCCCGCCAGTGCGGCCGCGGGATCGTCCGCGTCGAGCACGCCCCGCGCCCAGGGTTCGAGCTTGCCGGTGTCGGCACGCAGCACTTCCTGCTTCACGGCGAGGATGCGCGACGGGTGCATCGAGAAGCTGCGCAGGCCCAGGCCCAGCAGCAGGCGCGTGAAGGCGACATCGCCCGCCATCTCGCCGCACACCGACACGCCCTTGCCCTGGCGACGGCACTCGGTGATGGTGTCGGCCACGAGCTTGAGCACCGCGGGGTGCGCGGGGTCGTACAGGTGGGCGACGGCTTCGTCGGCGCGGTCGATGGCCAGCGTGTACTGGATCAGGTCGTTGGTGCCGATCGACAGGAAGTCGAAGTGCTTCAGGAAGGTCTTGAGCGTGAGCGCGGCGGCCGGGATCTCGATCATGGCGCCGAGCTTGACCGGGCCGTACACCGCGCCGCGGTTGTCGAGTTCTGCGCGCGCGAAGTCGATGAGCGACAGCGTCTGGCGGATCTCGCTGGCGTGCGCGAGCATCGGAATGAGCAGGTGGATCTCGCCGTGCGCCGCCGCGCGCAGGATGGCGCGCAGCTGCGTGAGGAACATCGCCGGATCGGCCAGGCTCCAGCGGATGGCGCGCAGGCCGAGCGCGGGGTTCAGGTGCTCCTGCTTGCTGCCCGACTTGCCGTCCAGCGGCTTGTCGGCGCCCACGTCGATGGTGCGGATGGTGACGGGCATGCCCTGCATGCCCTCGACCGCGCGCTTGTAGGCCTGGTACTGCTCTTCCTCGTCGGGCAGGCGCGTCTGGCGCGCCGAGTTCTCGCGGCCCATGAAGAGGAATTCGCTGCGAAAGAGGCCCACGCCCACGGCGCCGGCCTTGACGGCGCCGGCCGTGTCCTCGGGCATCTCGATGTTGGCCAGCAGGTCGACGCGCTGGCCGTCGAGCGTGACGGCGGGCTTGTGGCGCAGCCGCGCGAGCCGCCCGCGTTCGAGGTCGCCCTGGCGCTGCTTGAAGCCGTACTCGGCCAGGATGATCGGCGACGGGTCGACGATCATCACGCCGGCCTCGCCGTCGATGATGACCCAATCGTCCTGGCGCACCAGCTGGCTCGCGGAGCGCGCGCCGACGATGGCCGGGATGTCCATGCTGCGCGCGACGATGGCGGTGTGCGAGGTGCGCCCGCCCACGTCGGTCACGAAGCCCGCGAACACGCTCTTCTTGAACTGCAGCATGTCGGCCGGCGAGAGGTCGTGCGCGATGAGCACCAGCGGCACGTCGAAGCCGTCGCCCGCGGTGGGGTCGTCGTCTTCGTCGTCGTGCGCGGCGGCGGCGCGCTTGCGCCGCGGCGGGCTCGGCGCGAGCACGGCGGCCGTGCCCTTCATGCGATGCAGCATGCGCTCGACCACCTGTTCGAGGTCGGCCTTGCGCTCGCGCAGGTACGGGTCCTCCATCTCGTCGAACTGACGCGCGATGATTTCGAGCTGCGTGGTCAGCGCCCATTCGGCGTTGTACAGCCGCTCGCTGATCCAGTGCTTCACGCCGCCGCTGAGCACGTCGTCCTGCAGCAGCATCTGGTGCACCTCGAGCAGCGCCGCGAGTTCGTGCGGCGCGTCGTTCGGGCCCATCTGCGCCACGCTGGCCTGCAGCTTGGTGAGCTCGTCGGCCACCGCGTTGCGCGCGGTGCGCACGCGGTCGATCTCGGTCTCGATCTCTTCGGGCTTGATGAAGTAGTGCGCCACGTCGATGCGGCTGGACACGACCAACACCGCGCGGCCGATGGCAATGCCACGGGCGACAGGGAGACCGTGGACTGCGAAGGTCATGCGCGGGTCCTTATTCGCCTTCGCCGAATTTGTCGTCCATGAGCTGGACGATGGCGTTCATGGCTTCGTCTTCCTGCGGGCCGTTGGTCTCGAGCTCGACGGTCACGCCGAGGCCGGCGGCCAGCATCATGACGCCCATGATGCTCTTGGCGTTGATGCGGCGGTCGCCGCGCGACAGCCACACCTCGCAGGGGAAGCTGCCGGCGAGCTTGGTCAGCTTGGCCGACGCGCGTGCGTGCAGGCCCAGCTTATTGCTGATGGTCACGGATTTCTTGATCACTGTGCTTTCTTTTCGCCTGGTTCTGGGGAGCCGCCACCGCCACCTGCATCACGCCGGCGGTGCCGCCCGCCAGGGCCCGCTGCACCAGGGTGTCGAGCGGTTCGTGGCGGTAGGTGACGGCGCGCAGCAGCATCGGCAGGTTGACACCGGCCACGAGCCGCGAGCGCACGCCGTCCACCAGCTTCTGCGCCACGTTGCAGGGCGTGGCGCCGAACACGTCGGCCAGCACCAGCACCTGCGAGCGCGGGGCATGCAATTGCTGCGCGAGCGTGATGCGCGCGGCGGCCAGCGTTTCCTCGGGCGACACGTTGGGCAGCACGTCAAGGGCCACGACGGCCTGTTCGCAGTCGGGGAACACATGCAGCGCGCACTGCCGCAGCGCCTGTGCGAACGGGGAGTGGGCAATGATGAGGATGCTGTTCATGCGGCTCGGAGGACGACGCGTCGATTATGCGGGGGCGCCCAAAGGAAGTAGAGACATCGAGGACACAACGCGGCAGCCGGGGAAAGCGGCCATGGCGGGCGCGTGACCGGGGCGTCGGTTTGCGTTGCGGCAACAGCTATGAAAACGATAGCTGGCCCGCGCATCGCGGCCCGCCGGCCGGCCCCTGCTCATGGCAGGCGCAGGCCCTCGAAGAAGGTCTTGGTCGCCTCGGGCGAGGACGGCCGGCCGAGCACGGTGGCCTGGTAGAGCGACACGCTGCCGTCTTTCTGCGACTGCGCGAACCAGAGCACCTGGACCGGCGCCACGCCCTGCTGCGCCGATTGCCCGTCGAGCCGCCACGGTGGGGGAACGGCCGTGGCGCGCGGCAAGGTGGCCGGCCCCTGGATCACCTGCGCGACGCCCAGCTGGCCGTGCGTGGCCGTGCGCCAGGCCGTGAGCCAGGCCTCGGCCTGCGCCGGGCTGGTCGCGGCGGCATGGGCCACGGCGAAGGTCGCGCCGCCGGCTTCGCAGCCGGTCATGTCGACCTGCACCGACTCGGCCCCCAGCGGCACCGCGCGCTGGGCGCGGTCGGCCTTGCAGGGCAGCAGCGCGACCAGGCCGGCGTCGGCGATCGGCACTTCGCGCCAGTTGAAGGTGGGGCTGCAGGCGCCCAGCACGGCGGCCAGGGCCAGCACGGGCCAGGAGGGGGAAAGAAGCGAGGGCATCGGAGGACGATTATCGAGCGGCCTTCGGGGAATGAAGCGCGTGCGCCGACGCGTTCCGGCACGCGGAACTAAAATCGCGCCGCCTCTCTCCTTCAGGTGCCCATGAAAAAATACATCGCTGCCGCCGCCGTCGTGATCGCCCTGGCCGCCGGCGTGGGCGTGTACCTCGGTTCGGGCAGCACGGCCGCTCCGGCCTCGACCTTCGTGCTGCTCGACGGCACCACCAAGAGCACGGCCGACCTGAAGGGCAAGGTCACGCTGGTCAACTTCTGGGCCACCAGCTGCGTGACCTGCGTGGCCGAGATGCCCAAGGTGATCTCGACCTACGACAAGTACAAGTCCAAGGGCTATGACACGCTGGCGGTGGCCATGAGCTACGACCCGCCGAGCTACGTCGTCAACTTCGCCGAAACCCGCAAGCTGCCGTTCAAGGTGGCGATCGACAACACCGGCAGCGTGGCGCAGGCCTGGGGCGACGTGAAGCTCACGCCAACCACCTTCATCGTCAACAAGAAGGGCGAGATCGTGAAGCGCTACGTGGGCGAGCCCGACTTCGCCGAGCTGCACAAGCTGATCGAAAAGCTGCTGGCCGAGGCCTGACCTTCGGCCCCAGAAAAGCAAAAGGCGCTCCGAGGAGCGCCTTTTTCGTGGCGAAAGCTCGCGGCTTACTGGTTGCGGAAGTTGTCGTGGCAGGCCTTGCAGCTCGCGCCGGTCGGGCCGAACTGGGCCTTGAGGGCGTCGATGTTGCCGGCCTTGGCGGCGACGACGAGCTTGCCGGTCTCGGCGATCACCTTGTCCTGGTGTTCCTTGAACTTCGCGGCTTCCTTCCAGACTTCGGGCTTGGCCTTGCCGCCCTCGGTGCCGGCGCCGAAACCAGCCCAGGGCAGCTTGGCCATGTCGGCGACGATTTCGGCGTTGGCAGCCGCAGCGGCGGCGTCGTAGGGCGCCCGGCCGTTGGCCATGGCGCCGAGGCGGCCGAAGTGCTGGGCCATCACGAACAGCGCGCTCTGGCGGTACTTGATGGCATCTTCGGGCTTGGCAAACTGTGCCGCGGCGGGCAGGGACATCGCAGCGCAGGCGGCTGCAAGGGCGAACGAAGCAAAACGGGTCATCGTGGGTCCTTGTGTGGGGGTTTGGGCACCGTCGAACGCGGTGCTGCAGGCAGTGTAGGGGCTGCCCGTGTCGGGCGCATAGCAACAACCCGGTGGAACGACCGGGCCGGACTTTGCTAATCTGCGCCTTCCGCAGCCTCGCGCCCCGGCGCCTTTTTCGATGACCGACACCCTTTCGGTGGCCCGCACACGCGTCTGGGACCTGCCGACCCGCCTCTTTCACTGGGCGCTCGCCTTCGCCGTGATCGGCCTGATCGTGACGGGCCTGAACGGCATCATGGAATGGCATTTCCGCCTCGGCTACACCGTGCTGGCGCTGCTGCTGTTCCGGCTGATCTGGGGGGTCGTGGGCGGGCGCTGGTCGCGCTTCGCGGCCTTCATCTATGCGCCGGGCTCGGTCATCGCCTACCTGCGCGGCAAGTCGCACCCCGACCACCTGATCGGCCACACGCCGCTGGGCGCGCTGTCGGTGTTCGCGGTGCTGGCGCTGTTGATCCTGCAGGTCGCCACCGGGTTGATGGCCGACGACGAGATTTCCGCCTCCGGGCCGCTGACACGTTTTGTGTCGGGCGCCATGGTGAGCCTGGCGACGGGCTGGCACAAGGCGCAGGGCAAGTGGATCGTGATCGCCCTGGTGAGCCTGCATGTGCTGGCGGTGCTGTTCTATGTGCTGGTCAAGCGGCACCGGCTGGTCGGGCCGATGCTGTCGGGCGACAAGCTGGTGGTCGCGGGCGCGGCCTCCAACGGGAACGGCAATGGCAACGGCGTGGCCCCGAGCCGCGACGATGCGGTGTCGCGCACGCTGGCGCTGGTGCTGTTCGCGCTGTGCGCGGGCGTGGCGTTCTGGGTGGCGTCGTTGCGCGTATGAGCGGCTTTTCCGTCTCCCGCCCGCTGCCGCTGTCGGACACGCCGGCCGTGGTGCTGCTCACGCCCGACGAACCGCATGAAGTCGACGCCGTGCGCGCGATCTTCCGCGACTACGCAGGCTCGCTGGCCATCGACCTCGACTTCCAGGATTTCGACGGCGAACTGGCCGGACTGCCCGGCGAGTACGCCGAGCCGCGCGGCACCTTGCTGCTGGCGCTGGTCGATCCCGCCCACGTGAACGAAGACGCCGGCCGCGCCGCGCCCACGCTGAAGCGCGCCGACGGCACGATCGCCCACGTGGCGGGCTGCTGCGCGCTGCGCCCGCTCGACACCACGGACTACGCGAACGCGGCGGAAATGAAACGGCTGTATGTGCGCCCCGGGTTCCGGGGGCTCGGGCTCGGCCGGCAGCTGGCCGAGGCCATCCTCGATGCGGCCCGCAGCGCAGGCTATGCCTGCGTGCTGCTCGACACCCTCGACGACATGGAGTCGGCGCGCGCCCTCTACGAAGACCTGGGCTTCGCGGAGGTGCCGCCCTACTATCACAACCCCGTCGCCGGGGCTCACTACCTCAAGGTAGAGCTGTAAGCCGGACTCAGCCGCGGGCTTGCGCCAGCAGCGTGTCGGCGTCGCTCACTTCGAACTTGCCCGGGCCTTCGACGTTCAGCGTCGCGACCTTGCCGTCCTTCACGAGCATCGAGTAGCGGTTGCTGCGCAGGCCCATGCCGCGGCCGGTCAGGTCAAGCGTGAGGCCTGTGGCCTTCGCGAAGTCCGCGCTGCCGTCGGCCAGCATGCGCACCTTGGCGCCAGTCTTCTGGTCACGCGCCCAGGCGCCCATCACGAACGCGTCGTTCACGCTCACGCACCAGATCTCGTCCACGCCGGCGGCCTTGAAGTCGTCGAAGTGCTGCACGTAGCCCGGCACGTGCTTGGCCGAGCAGGTGGGCGTGAAGGCGCCCGGCAGTGCGAACAGCGCGATGGTCTTGCCAGCCGTGGCCTTGGTCACGTCGACCGGGTTCGGGCCGATGCTGCAGCCCTCGCCCTCCACTTCGGAATATTCCTGCAGGGTGGCCGAAGGAAGGGTGTCGCCGACTTTGATCATGTGAATTGCTCCTGAAAAAGAAAAACGGCCCACATTGTGGGCCGTTTCCGGATGGGTTGCCTCGAGGGCGACCGAGTGCCTGATCAGACCAGGACGGCCTTCTCGACCAGACGGGTCACGACCCAGTTCTTGGTCTTCGAGATCGGACGGCTTTCCGTGATCTCGATGGTGTCGCCGAGGTGGTACTCGCCCTTTTCGTCATGGGCGTGGTACTTGCTCGTCTTGGCCACGATCTTGCCGTAGAGCTCGTGCTTCACACGGCGCTCGACCAGCACGGTCACGGTCTTGGCACGCTTGTCGCTGACCACCTTGCCGATCAAGGTGCGCTTGAGGGATTTTTTAGCTTCCGTCATGTTCACTCCTTACTTGGCGGCTTGGGTCTCTTGCTCTTTCTGAGCAAGAATGGTCTTGGCGCGAGCGATGTCGCGACGCGTCACGCGCAGCGTCGTGGTGTTCGACAGCTGTTGCGTGGCCTTCTGCATGCGCAGGCCGAAGTGGGCCTTCTGCAGATCCTTGATTTCGGCTTGCAGGCCTGCGACGTCCTTCGTGCGCAGGGTTGCGGCCTTCGTCACCTTGGCCGAAGCCGCGGTTTCTTTCTTCTTACGTGTTGCCATGGATGTTCTCCTCTCAGGCGCCGAGCTGGCGAGCGACGAACGTCGTGCGCAGCGGAAGCTTGGCGGCGGCCAGGCGGAACGCTTCGCGGGCGAGTTCTTCGGGCACGCCGACGATCTCGAACACGATCTTGCCAGGCTGGATTTCAGCGACGTAGTACTCGGGGTTGCCCTTACCGTTACCCATCCGCACTTCAGCGGGCTTGGTAGAGATCGGCTTGTCCGGGAACACGCGGATCCAGATACGGCCACCGCGCTTCACGTGACGCGAAATCGCGCGACGAGCGGCTTCGATCTGGCGCGCCGTGAGGCGACCGCGGTCGGTGCATTTGAGACCGAAGTCACCGAACGCAACCGAGTTACCCGTGGTTGCGATGCCGGTGTTGCGGCCCTTTTGTTCCTTGCGGAACTTTCTGCGTGCAGGTTGCAGCATGTTTTGTTACTCCGTGAGGGCCCCAGGCACTTGCGTGCCCGGGAGCGACCGATTACTCGGTCTTGGCACCGTCCGCTGCTGCAGCGGGCGCGGCTTTGCGGACGCGCTTAACGGCGGGTTTCGAGTCTGCACCGGCACCGCCGGTTGCTTCTGCGGGCTTGTCGCTGCCATCGGCCGGAGCGGTGTTGCCACCGATCGGACCACGGGCACCGGCACGGGGGCCGGGACCACGACGGTCGCCACCCGGACGGTCGCCAGGGCGACCATCACGGCGGGGACCACGCGGGCGGCGCTCTTCGTCCGGACGCGGCGTTTCGACGGCCGGCAGGTCGTTGCGACCCAGCGTGTCGCCCTTGTAGACCCAGACCTTGACGCCGATGACGCCGTAGGTGGTCTTGGCTTCCGAGGTGCCGTAGTCGATGTCGGCGCGCAGGGTGTGAAGCGGCACGCGGCCTTCGCGGTACCACTCGGTACGTGCGATTTCGATGCCGTTCAGGCGGCCAGCCGACATGATCTTGATGCCCAGGGCACCCAGACGCATGGCGTTCTGCATGGCGCGCTTCATGGCGCGGCGGAACATGATCCGCTTTTCGAGCTGCTGCGTGATGCTGTCGGCGATCAGCTGCGCATCGATTTCGGGCTTGCGCACTTCTTCGATGTTGACCGCAACCGGCACGCCGAGCTGCTTGCCCAGTTCGCGCTTGAGGTTCTCGATGTCTTCGCCCTTCTTGCCGATCACGACGCCCGGACGAGCCGAGTAGATCGTGATGCGTGCGTTCTTGGCGGGACGCTCGATCATGACGCGCGACACCGAAGCGTTCTTCAGCTTCTTCTTCAGGTATTCGCGAACCTTGATGTCCTCGGCCAGCATGCCCGCGAAATCGCGGTCGCTTGCGTACCAACGGCTGGACCAGTTACGGGTGACCGCAAGGCGGAACCCGGTTGGGTGGATTTTCTGTCCCATATTTCTTCCAGGCCTTCTTAGTTGCCAACCGTCACGTACACATGGCACGTGGGCTTGCTGATGCGATTGCCGCGACCCTTGGCGCGCGCCGTGAAGCGCTTGAGCGTTGCACCTTGCTCGACGTAGATGGTCTTGACCTTCAGCTCGTCGATGTCGGCACCGTCGTTGTGCTCGGCGTTGGCAATTGCCGACTCGAGCACCTTCTTGATGATCACAGCGGCCTTCTTCTGCGTGAATTGCAGAACGTTGAGCGCTTGATCGACCTTCTTGCCGCGGATCAGGTCCGCGACCAGACGGCCCTTGTCGACCGACAGGCGGACACCGCGGAGGACTGCACGTGTTTCAGACATGGTCGTTCCTTACTTCTTCTGGACTTTTTTGTCCGCGGGGTGCCCCTTGAACGTGCGCGTGAGCGCAAATTCGCCGAGCTTGTGGCCGACCATCTGGTCGGTGATGTACACGGGCACGTGTTGCTTGCCGTTGTGCACAGCGATGGTCAGACCGATGAACTCGGGCAGAACCATCGAGCGGCGCGACCAGGTCTTGATCGGCTTCTTGTCCTTGTTCGTCACGGCCTTGTCGGCCTTGGCCACGAGGTGGTGGTCGACGAAAGGACCCTTTTTGAGAGAGCGAGTCATTGGCTATCCCTTACTTCTTGCGACGCGACACGATGAAGACCTGCGTGCGCTTGTTGTTACGGGTGCGATAGCCCTTGGTCAGATTGCCCCACGGGTCGACAGGATGGCGGCCTTCGCCAGTCTTGCCTTCGCCACCACCGTGCGGGTGGTCGACCGGGTTCATCACCACGCCGCGAACGGTCGGGCGGATACCCATGTGACGCTTCACACCGGCCTTGCCGAGCTGGCGCAGGCTGTGTTCTTCGTTGGCCACTTCACCGATGGTCGCGCGGCATTCGATGTGAATGCGACGGACTTCGCCCGAACGCATGCGGACCTGGGCGTAGACGCCTTCACGGGCCAGCAGCGTGGCCGAGGTACCGGCCGAACGTGCGATCTGCGCGCCCTTGCCGGGTTGCAGTTCGATGCAGTGGATCGTCGAACCCACGGGGATGTTGCGGATCGGCAGGGTGTTGCCGGCGCGGATCGGGGCTTCGGCGCCCGACATCAGGGTTGCACCGGCTTCCAGACCGCGCGGGGCGATGATGTAGCGGCGCTCGCCGTCGGCGTAGCAGACCAGAGCGATGTGGGCGGTGCGGTTCGGGTCGTACTCGATGCGTTCGACCTTGGCCGGGATGCCGTCCTTGTTGCGCACGAAGTCGACAATGCGGTAGTGGTGCTTGGCACCACCGCCACGATGGCGGATCGTGATGTGACCGTTGTTGTTACGGCCGGCCTTCTGGAACTGGGGTTCCAGCAGGGCTGCGTGAGGCGCACCCTTGTGCAGGTGGTCACGCGAAATCTTCACCGCGCCGCGTTGGCCCGGCGAAGTGGGTTTCATCTTGATGACGGCCATGATTAAGCGCCTTCCCCGACGAGGTTGAGCTCTTGACCGGCCTTCAGCGTCACATAAGCCTTGCGCACGTTGTCGCGGCGGCCGATGGACTTGCCAAAGCGCTTGGTCTTGCCCTTGGTGTTGAGCACCGACACGCCCTGGACTTCGACCTTGAACATCAGTTCAACAGCGGCCTTGATCTCGGGCTTGGTGGCGTCTTGCAGCACCTTGAAAGTGACAGCGTTCGACTTCTCGCCGACCATCGTGGCCTTTTCGGACACGATCGGTGCGACCAGCACGTTCATGAGACGGCCTTCGTCGAACTTACGTTGTGCAGGGGTGGGGTTCACGCGGCTCATGCGAACATCTCCTTGAGCTTGTCGACGGCACCCTTGGTGACCAGCACCTTCTTGTAGTGAACCAGCGACACCGGATCGGCGTAACGGGGTTCGACCACGAGGATGTTGACCAGATTGCGCGAGGCAAGGTACAGGTTTTCGTCGACTTCTTCGGCGATCACGAGCACGGACTCGAGATTCATTGCCTTGAAACGGGCTGCCAGCGGCTTCGTCTTGGGCGAATCCACGGTCAGCGAATCGACCACGGCCAGACGGCCTTCGCGAGCGAGCTGCGAGAAGATGGAGGCCATGCCGGCGCGGTACATCTTCTTGTTGATCTTCTGCGAGAAGTTTTCGTCAGGCATGTTCGGGAAGATCCGGCCGCCTCCGCGCCACAGGGGCGAGGACGTCATACCGGCGCGGGCGCGGCCCGTTCCCTTTTGCTTGAAAGGCTTCTTGGTCGAGTGCTTGACCTGTTCGCGGTCCTTCTGGGCGCGCGTGCCTTGACGGGCGTTGGCCTGGAATGCAACGACGATCTGGTGGACCAGGTCTTCGTTGTAGTCACGGCCGAACACGGTCTCGGGGGCGTCGTACTTCGACGCGGCCTGGCCTTGTTCGTTCAGGAGTTCGAGTTGCATTACTTCGCTCCTTCAGCCGCTTGCGGCTTGGCCTTGATGGCGGGACGCACGGTGACGAAGCCACCCTTCGAACCCGGGATCGCGCCCTTGATGAGCAGCAGCTGACGTGCTTCGTCGATACGGAACACGTCGAGGTTTTGCGTCGTGCGGGTGACGTCGCCGAGGTGGCCCGTCATGCGCTTGCCGGGGAACACGCGACCGGGGTCTTGTGCCATGCCGATCGAGCCGGGCACGTTGTGCGAACGGCTGTTACCGTGCGACGCGCGCTGCGAGCTCATGTTGTGACGCTTGATCGTGCCGGCGTAGCCCTTGCCGATGGTCGTGCCTTGCACGTCCACCTTCTGGCCCACGGAGAACACGCTGCTTGCCGCGATCACGCCGCCAGCCTTGTGCTGACCTGCGGTATCGGCGGTGACGCGGAATTCCTGGATGATTTCACCAGCTTCGACACCTGCCTTGGCAAGGTGGCCGGCTTGGGGCTTGGTCACGCGCGATGCTTTGCGCGAACCGAACGTCACCTGCAGGGCGACGTAGCCATCGGTCTCTTGGGACTTGATCTGGGTCACACGGTTGTTGGACACATCCACCACCGTGACAGGAACTGCGTCCCCGTCATCGGTGAAGAGACGCATCATCCCCACCTTGCGGCCCAGCAACCCGAGGGAGTTGCTCAGACTCATTTGTTTTCTCCAAAAATGGAAGACTTCCTTCGCCGCTGCCACTTCAATTGGCGACAGCGTTTGGCTGGTTTCCCGGCCTGCGAGAGAAGGTTGATAAATCTCTGCCAAAAGCGGCGCCCGAACGGACGCAACAAGGGCAGAGCCAGAGATTATAGCCCGCAGTCGAACCGGGGCGCAAGTGGCCCTTTTCGGGCCGGATTCAGGGGGTTCCGGCCCCGTTTCGGGTGGCTTTCGGGCCTATTTCGCGGGCAGCGAGATGATGTTGTCGCCGCCTGGCAGCGACTTGATCTCGCCGCCGGCCTTCATGGCGGGCGCCGCCGCGCCGGTCTGGATCGGGATGGAAATGGCGCTGGTCCGGCCGCCCTGCGTGATGAACACGTTCAGGTAGGCCAGCCCCTCGCCCTGGCTGACCACCGTGACGGAAGCGTCGGAGCGCTGCCCCGGCGGCAGGCTCAGCGACGCGCTGCCGGACAGCGTCAGCCCCGCATCGACCGTCAGTGCCACGCTGGCGCCCGCGGGGTCGCTGACGCCATCGAACTGGAGGACGACCACGGTCAGCTTGCCGGCCTGCGGCGCGCCGCCCAGCCGGTACTGCAGCTTGACGCCGGAGTCGTTGGGTTTTCTCGATGCGGTCACCCAGGGGGGGGCCGCATCCTTCGAGGTTGCAGCCGACAGCTTCGCAGTGGTGCGCGCCGGCGGCATGCCGTCGGCCAAGGCGGACACCGGGAGCGCGGGCAGTGCAAGTCCCGCCGCCAACGCGGCGGCCAGAGAGAGGCGAGTGTTCAGGATCATCACGAGCCTTCCCTTCCTATTGAACGAGCACGCTGAGGCACAGCGGCGAAGCAGAGGAGCCCGTCATTGCGGCGTCCCGCACCGCCAGAACGTACTCACCCGCGCTCAGGCTGACCCGATTGCCCGACCGGGCGATCTCTCCGCCTCGGAAGACGTCGAAGTCCGGCACCGCGGCGTTCCCGACCGTGACCTGGTAGTCCCGGTTCGCCGGCGCGGTGAAACGCAGGTAGGCAATGTTGCCGAGCTTGTTGCCCGTGCCCGCCACGCTGGAGACACAGACGTTGTTGACCACCGCACCAACAGCCAAGGCCCGGTACATCGGCAGCACGCCGGGCACGCTGGGCAACCCGCCGTCGTTCGATTCGCCCGCGCCGAATGCATCGCTGGAGGTGATGTTCTGCGCGCTCAGCAGGCTGTTCAGCGCCGAGGCGTTGCCAGGCGACGTCGCATTGAACGCGGCGGCGAAGGCGTGGATCGACGTGACCGGTGCGCCGCTTCGGAACTGGAAGCCGGTTAAGGCGTCGTGGATGGGCTTGAAGCCGGCCTGCCGGTTGAGGTTCCACAGGATGGCCTGGACAGATGACTCGCGGGACCAGCCGGGATTGCTTGCAGGACCACGCGAGAGATCCAACGGGCTGCCCCCCCTTTGCTGCGGCAGCTTTGAGTCGACATAGTTGCTTCGTTCCAGGGCAATGCCTGACCACGCATTACCCCAACCCTCGGAGAAAGCAAGTCGCCGATCGAGACGATCGTCCATCGAATGCCCGCCTCCGATCGAGTCATCCCGACTGAAGGCCGATTGGTAGTAGTGCCCCCATTCGTGCGCGATCACTGGTGCATCGAACTCGTCGGTGTCCACATCCTCCTTGCCCAGCACGTAGATCTGCCGACCGTTGCTTCCGCTGTTGAAGAAGAAGGTCGTGCCAATCTGCCCCGCCGAAAGATTGATTCCGTCCGACGGCGCGTTGTTGACGCTCCAGAAAACCTTCAACGAAGGAAACGCCGAAGCCGGCGCCACCGACAGCACCTTCTGCATGGAGGTGTAGACCGTGTCGAGCACGGCGAACGGCGCTGCGACGCGCGTCCCGCTGTAGCCAGAACCTCCCCAGCCGCTGTCCGCACGCAGGTCGCGCGTCAATGCCACGCTTCCCGAAGAAAAGCTCGCCGACTGCATCGAGTACAGCGCATCGCTGCGGGTGTTGTCGCGCACCGTGACATCCCAGGTCGCGCCCGGACCGGTCCGGGTCAGCTGGGCCCGGACGCGCACGGTGATGTTCGTGTTCGCCGGTACCGAGACCGCGTAATTGCCACCGTCATCCGTGGTGGTCAACGCGAGCTGCGCCGATGTGGTGGCATCGAGCACCTCCACCGTGGCGCCGCGCACGGGCTTGGCTGTGGTGTTCGCGTACAGGAGGGGCCCGCTGTTGTTCGGCACCGAGTCGTAAGTGGCTTTCCCGCTCAGGGTGACCGGGTTCAGCACGATCGGCAGGCCGATGGGAAACCCACCGCC